>JBJTXC010000249.1:0-6041 GCA_046082065.1 Burkholderiaceae bacterium | reverse complement strand
GGCGCGACCAATCTCGAGCAACTCAAAGAAAATATTGACGCGTATTCGGTGAAGCTATCCGATGAAGTAGTTCGCGCGGTGAACGAGGTCCATCTGGAGTTCACGAATCCGGGGATGTGAATCAGTGTGACCGCTTGGCTCGATGAGCTTTTTTTTGATGAACTGCGTGGATTGACTGACTGAACCCCGGCCTTCGCCGGGGCGACTACAGCTGCAGGCTACTCAACTTTTCATCAAGGGGAAGAGCACCACGCCCCATGTCACGAGAGCCAGCACAAAAGAAAGCATGACAGCGGCGCTGCCGAGGTCTTTGGCATTTTTTGATAGCGAGTGCTGGTCGAGTGACACCCGATCGACCACGGCCTCGATCGCTGAGTTCAATAATTCGACAATCAAAACCAATACTAACGACGCAATCAGTGCCAGTCTTTCAAGCGGGCTCACCGGAACTAGCAAGGCGACGATCACACCAGGTACTGCGATCATGAGCTCCTGACGAAAGGCATGCTCATAACGCCAGGCCGCTCGAAAGCCATCAAGCGAGTAGAAAAAAGCAGAGAAAACTCGCTTGATGCCGCTTTTGCTTTTGAATTGGCTGATCGGCTGTTCGTTGTCAGACATGATTCAAGCGCGTTGCCGTTCGCGATAAATCTCGCGGAAAGTTTTGCCAGAAGGTGCCGGCATATCACGCTGATCGGTCCAGCCTGCCGCACCTGGTAGCACATGAATCAATCGCTGCTGACCACCCATCAGCTTGAGTACGCGCGCCGCCCACTTGGTGGCAAAGCGGTACAGCTTGGGACGTTGCGCGAAGAAAGCCCAGATACCAAACGCCATGTACTCAAACGCGGGCCGCAAACCTTGCTTGAATTGCTTTTCGCGCAGCTTGCGCAACAAATCGGGCAAAGGAATTTTCACCGGGCACACCACATGGCATTCTCCACATAACGTAGATGCCTGCGGCAGATCGACGGCGTTTTCCATACCGACGTAGGAAGGCGTCAGCACACTACCCATCGGCCCCGGGTAAACCCAGCCATAGCTATGACCACCGATTTTTTGATACACCGGACAATGATTCATGCAGGCACCGCAACGAATACAGCGCAGCATGTCCTCAAACTCCGAGCCGATCAGGCGCGTACGGCCAGCATCCACCAACACAAAATACATGTGCTCCGGACCATCCTGATCATCTTTGCCGCGCGGCCCGGTCAGTAAGGAAAAATAATTCGAGATCGATTGCCCGGTTGCAGAGCGTGGCAACAAGCGCATCACCGTGGCCAAGTCATCCAGGCTGGGCAAGACTTTCTCAATACCAGTGACCACCACATGCACTTTTTCGGGCTTGATCGTGCACATGCCTTCGTTACCTTCATTCGTCACGACCGCCACCGAGCCTGATTCAGCGATCACGAAATTACCCCCGGTGACGCCCATGTCAGCCGACAAGAAATGGGGTCGTAAGACCTCACGTGCTTCACGCGTCATTTGCGGGATGTCGGTGAGTCGAGGTTTTTGATGAACCTTGGCGAACAGATCGGCAATTTCATCTTTGTCTTTGTGCACGACGGGCGCGATGATGTGAGACGGTGCCTCGTTATCATTGATCTGCAAAATATACTCACCGAGATCAGTCTCGACCGGTATGACGCCGACAGCCTCCAGAGCGCGATTGAGTTGCATCTCTTCCGACACCATCGACTTTGATTTGATCACCTTCTTGACATCATGCTTCTGTGCGATCTCGACCACCAGCCGGGCGGCATCCTGTGCGGTCTCTGCATACAACACTGTGGCGCCACGCCGAGTCGCCTCTCGTTCGAAAGTTTCAAGCCAGACGTCCAGATGTTCGATCGCGCGCATACGACGCTCAACCGCTTGGTCGCGCGTTGCCTCGAAATCGTCCAATTCAGTGATGGCGCTTGCGCGCGCGGTGACGAATTTGGTTGAAAGCTTTTTCAGGTTTTGCTGCAAGCGCAGATCAGCCAGCTTTTGACCAGCGCGCGCCTTGAAGTGCATGGACTGAACTTGCATTAGCTGTCTCCTGCCAGTACCTGTGCCACGTGCAGTACACGCGTCTTGTGATCGCCAGTCCGCCGCAAGCGGCCCTCGATGTTCAGCATGCACCCCAGATCACCGAGTACAACCGCGTCGGCGCCGCTGGCATGGATGTGCTCACACTTCTCATCAACAATCGCGGTGGATATATCGCCATATTTCACTGCAAACGCGCCACCAAAGCCACAGCACTGACGCGCGCTCGGCATCTCGGTGAGCGCCACACCATCGCGCTTGGCCAGCAGCGCGCGCGGTTGGCTTTCGACGCCGAGTTCACGCAAGCCGCTGCATGAATCGTGATACGTCACGCGCCCACGAAATGCATCGGGCAAGACAGCTGGCAGGGTGTCGAGCTTGACTACATTCGTCAGAAAATCAGTCAACTCATAAACACGGTGTTGAATACGCTGGTAACGCTGCAGAAGGTCGGGGGCATCCGCCAGAATATCGTCGTAATGCGTGCGAATGGTGCCGCCGCACGAACCGGACGGAATCACGATGTAATCAAACTGCTCGAACTCATCGAGGAATTTCGCCGCCAAAGCCAGTGCAGCCGGCTGGTTACCCGCGCTGTACGCCGGTTGGCCGCAACAAGTCTGCGTCTCGGGTACCACGACCTCGCAACCCGCTGCCTCAAGCAACTTGATCGCAGAAAAACCAATCTCTGGACGCATGACATCGACCAGACAGGTCACCATCAATCCGATACGCATGTTCTCCTCAACTGCCTCTCTTTTTTAACAGCGCGAATTATCTGACGCTTGATGCTGCATTGGCACCTTGAAGGGTGATGAAATAAATTTGCCGCGCTCCAGGCTTTGACCAAGCGCAGACCAAACTTGAAATCTCGTTTCACATTATGATATAAAGCGACTCCGCATCATACCAAGCCCGAATGAAATCCGATCCCGCCACCGGCAACGATAAAACCGCGATCCAGGTGATCGAGCGCATGATGATGTTGCTCGATGTGCTGGCCGATCATCCCGATCCGGTTAGCCTGAAAGACCTGTCCAGCGCCACCGGTTTGCACCCGTCGACCGCGCATCGCATCCTGAATGACATGGTGGCGAAGCGCTTTGTAGACCGTACCGACCCCGGCAGCTATCGGCTCGGGATGCGTCTGCTTGAACTCGGCAATATCGTCAAAAGCCGCCTCAATGTGCGCGAAGCGGCGCTGCCCTGGATGCAGGCGCTGCACCGAAAAACCCAGCAAACCGTTAATCTCTCGGTGCGACAGAGCGATGAAATCGTTTATATCGACCGCGCGTTCTCCGAACGTTCAGGTATGCAGGTGGTACGCGCCATTGGCGGTCGTGCGCCGCTGCACTTGACCTCCACCGGTAAATTGTTTTTGTCGGTCGATGACGCCAAGGCGGTACGCGCCTACGCCACCCGTACTGGTCTGGCCGGGCACAACAAAAACTCCATCACCGATCTGGCCAAGCTTGAGCGTGAGCTTTCATTGGTGCGCGCACGCGGTTACGCACGCGACAATGAAGAACTTGAACTCGGTGTGCGCTGCATGGCAGCGGGTATCAGGGACGATAGCGGTCGGCTGGTGGCAGGCTTATCGATCTCGGCGCCGGTGGACCGCCTGCGCGATGAATGGCTCGACGATCTGATCGCAACAGCGACCAGTATTTCAGACGTACTGGGTTACCGGGCCACTGAAAGCGCCTGAGTTTGCCTAGCGAGTGCTACCAGCGCAGCAATTGGCCTAATGAATGGTGACTAGCTTCGGCTGGCGCGACGCTCAGACACCAACGACGCACCGCGCGACTCCAGCCACTTGCGAATACGACTGGCATCTGACAAACGTGCCTGCTTGCTCTTGGAGTCGAGGAAGATCATGACGAATGGCCGACCCGAGACATGCACTTGCATCACCAGGCAGCGACCCGCCTCGGAGATGTAGCCTGTTTTCTGCAGACCGATTTCCCAGTCCGAGCTCTCGATCAAGCCGTTGGAGTTGCGGTACTCGAGCATGCGGCCGCCCGGATCAACCGCATAGCGGCTATCCGTGGAGTACTGACGAATGAGCGGGTGCTGATACGCAGCCATCACGAGTTTGGCCAGATCGCGCGCGCTGGATACGTTCGAGCTATTCAAACCGGTCGAGTCGCTGAACTGCGAGCTATCCATACCGAGCTCGCGGGCACGGGAATTCATGGCTGCAACGAAAGCGCGAATACCGCCCGGATAGTTGCGACCCAGCGCCGCAGCCGCGCGATTCTCGGAACTCATCAATGCAATGTGCAGCATATTGGCGCGCGAAAGCTGAGCGCCGACTTTCAACCGCGAGTGAGTAAATTTCTCGCGGTCGACGTCTTCCTCGGTCACGGTCAGCAACTCATCCAGATCCTGGCCGGCTTCCACCACCACCAGACTGGTCATCAGCTTGGTGATTGAGGCGATTGGCAAGGAAACGGTGGCGTTCTTTTCAAACAAGACTTCGTTGGTGGTTTGATCCATCACCAGCGCCACGTTCGAGCTGAGCGCCAGCGGATCGGGGGTGAGGTTCAGGCCTGCCAGATCGCCCGACGTCAGCACCGGGGGCACACCGGCCAAGGCAGATGCAAATGCCACCTTTTGATAGCCACCGCGGCGTTTACCGGTCGGCTTTTGCGGCCCACCGCCCTCAAGCGCCAGCTGACGCTTGCGGTGCTCGCGCGCCTCGCGGGTTTCACGCAAATCACGCTTGGGCCTGACGCCGCGCGCTTTGACAGTCTTCTTTTTTGACTCGGCGTCGGGGGCGCGGTTGGGGTTGGAGGCTGCATGGGCTACAGGTAGCGCAAACGCTGTCACCAGCGTCAATAGCAGCACTTTCAGCGAAAAACCGCGCATTTCTGACCCCATGTTGGTGCGAAAAGAGGATTGCAGTTTAGCAAATTCATAAAAATAGGCAAGCAAATGAATTGCTTAGAAGCACAAATTAAACGGCTTTATTACGGTCTGTTACAGCTTATGCGTCGCGGCCAGGTATGCCTTAAGTTAAAAAATTGGCAAATTCATCGACCGAGGCCCGCTCGGTGACCAGCGTATTTTCAACCCGAGACGGGTCAGCGTAGCCCAGCGCCATACCGCACACCACCTGCTGCTCGGCCGGAATCGAGAGGGTTTCGCTGATTAATCGATGAAACTGCGTAAACGCTGCCTGCGGACAGGTATCGAGCCCGCGCGCACGCGCCGCGATCATCAATGTTTGCAGGAACATGCCGTAGTCCAGCCAGGAACCCTGATCCATGACGCGGTCAATCGTAAAAATCAATCCGACCGGCGCGTCAAAAAACGCAAAGTTGCGCGCGTGCTGCGCCTGCATGCCGGTTTTGTTGTCGCGCGTGAGCCCAAGCAGCGCATATAAATCCCAACCCACCTTACGGCGCCGCTCGATATACGGTGATACCCACTGCCTTGGGTAATACGCATACTCTTCAGTGTGCGTAGCACTCTCGGCAGGATCGAGATACGCATCAACGATTTTTTGCACCAAGCGATCGCGCGTCGCGCCCGTCAAAACATACACACGCCAAGGTTGCGTGTTCGAACCCGAAGGCGCACGCGCCGCCACGTCCAATATGGCCTCGATATCCTCACGCGCGACCGGCGTGGGCAAAAATGCCCGGATTGAGTGGCGTGAGCAGATCACGTCGTCGACCGTTTTTTGTGTAGGCGTGTTGATCATTGCATTCAGCTTTCTGAAAATACATTCAAAAGATTCAGCTCATCGTAGGCTGCAAATTAAATGCTACTAATTTATTGCTGCTAATTGATTGCTGATAATTCAGTGCTGCTAATTTATTGCTAATAATCTAGTGCTGCCAATTTATTCCTGAATATCAAATTGAGCCAATGAAATTTCAACGCTGACATCGTTCTGAAAAATAAGACTAAAAATTCCTCTACTCAGCAACGATAGCAGCCTGTTTTATTTCATATTCGCTTGCAATTGCGAGCGTCTGTAAATGAATCGCGACGGT
>JBJTXC010000248.1:0-3883 GCA_046082065.1 Burkholderiaceae bacterium | reverse complement strand
GAAACCGGCGGCCAAGAAAAAGGTCGTCGCCAAGAAAGCAGCCGCCAAGAAAAAACCTGTAGCGAAGAAGGCGGTGAAGAAAGTCACCAAGAAAGCTGCAGCCAAGAAGGTAGCGAAAAAAGCGGCCAAGAAACCCGTAGCAAAGAAAGCGGCCAAAAAAGTCGCCAAGAAAGTAGCGAAGAAGGCAGTCGCGAAGAAGGCAGTAGCGAAAAAGGCAGCGCCGAAAAAAGCGGCACCGAAGGCGGCACCAAAGAAAGCCGCGCCGAAAAAGCCGGCAGCGGTCGCCAAGCCCGCAGCAGCACCCGCGCCAGCACCGGCGCCGGCACCAGCAGCTGCGCCGGCTGCACCAGCCACAACGGTACTCAGCCCGGCGGCTGCATGGCCGTTCCCAACTGGTCTGCGTCCTTAAGCGCTGCGGCTCGGAGCCCATGCGGGCGCGAGCGAAAAACACCGCTGCCGGCTCACGGGCTGCAGCGGTTTTTTTTCGGCAGCCGGCACGTCAAGTGGCCGGCGAATACTGCGTGCCAGTTCAATGAAATGATTGCGGCCTGAGGGGTGGGTCGTCGACTTGCCAAGACCATCGGCGTAAAAGGATCAAGGTGCTTGTTTCGATCTTCAATCTGATCATCGATACCATCGCAACGATCGTTGCCGGTTTGATGCTGTTTCGCTTCTGGATGCAAGTGGTGCGTGTGCGTCCGCCGTTTTCGCTCGGGCAGTTTATTTTTCGCCTGACGGATTGGCTGGTGTTGCCGTTGCGACGCGCGCTACCGGGTGTCGGCGGGCAAGATTGGGCCAGCCTGATCGGTGCGTGCGTGGTCATGCTGGGTGGGATGGCATTGCAGCTTGGCGTGCGCTCGGCATTTGCTCTCGAGCCATGGCTGCTGTTGTCGCTGCTGTCACTGGTGCACTTGATCGCTTATGGCTTGATCGGCCTGATCATTCTCGAGGTGATTCTCAGCTGGGTGAATCCCTACGCACCCATCGCGCCGACGGTGCGTGCCCTGACCGACCCGGTGTTGCAGCCATTTCGCCGACTGTTGCCGGCGATCTCAGGTATCGACCTGTCGCCGATACTGGCGTTCCTCGCATTGCGGATACTGGTTTTTGTGGTTGAAAACCTGGTCTACGCCATCTACTGAGCACTCTTAGCGCTCACTTAAAACTAGTAGCGGTAGCCGAACTCACGCTCGAAGCGCGCCTCGATTTCATCCACACTGGGTGCGTGATTTTGCCCACCCTGACTTTCGATTTTGATCGCGCCCATCAGTGAAGCGAGCCGGCCGATGGTCATCCAATCCATATCGCGCGTCAGGCCGAACAGCATGCCGGCACGGAAGGCATCGCCGCAACCGGTCGGGTCGATCACCTTGTCGGTTTTAACTACCGGGATGTCGTAGCGAGTATCTGCAGTAAAAATTTCAGCGCCTTGCTCTCCACGCGTGACCACCAATGCCGAGACTCGCTCGGCAATCTCGGGCAAGGTCAGACCCGTACGCTCGGTCAGCAACTCGGCTTCATAGTCATTCACTGCCACATAGGTGGCCAGCTCGATGAATTGCTTTAACTCTTCACCGCTGAACATCGGCAGGCCCTGGCCCGGATCAAAGATGAAGGGAATACCGTGCGATGCGCAATCGTGCGCATGCTCGATCATGCCGTCACGTCCGTCCGGCGCAATAATAGCCAGCTTCACGCTGCCCGCATCTTTGACTTTGTTGTGATGCGAGTTGGACATCGCACCCGGATGAAACGCCGTGATCTGATTATGGCTTCATCAGTGGTGATGAAAGCTTGCGCCGTATATGCGTCGTCATACGAGCGAATACAGCGTGTGCTGATACCGAGTTTGGTGAGGCGATCAACATACGGCGCGCCATCTTGACCCAGCGTCGCCATAATCAGCGGTTCGCCGTTCAACAGCTTCAGGTTGTACGCAATATTGCCGGCACAGCCCCCATATTCTCGACGAATGCCGGGCACCAGAAATGCGACATTGATTTTATGGAGTTGATCGGCCAGCAGCGCTTCGGAGAAGCGGCCGTGGAACGACATGATGGTGTCAAACGCGAGCGAGCCGCAAATCAGCGAAGTCATGGACAAGTCTCAAGGATAGAAAATATTCACGGCAAATCCTGCCGGTGGCTCGCCTGTCAGTACCAGTGGCAGGCGAATTTCACGTTCCGAACGCGGCGGCATACCCTCTCGCAGTTCGTTTGGTGTCACGTAGCTCTCTGCCATGAATACTTTGCGCACCAGCAGCGTGCCATCGGTGTCGCGCAGGGTCAGCTCAAGCGCTGGCCAGGTTTGACTGGTATCGGCGGTGTTTTGCAGCAGCGCGATCAATGTCATCGGCATGCCTGCGTCGCCATTGCCGTTTGTACTGTTATTTGATTCAGGCGGTGGCGCTTGTTCGAGACGACTTGCGCTGATCGATAGTTGTTCCAGATTCAGCGGTAGCTTGATCTCGCAATGCAATCGCGCACATGCAGCGTGTAGCCATTTGCTTGCCATTGGCGAGCGGGCAGCAATTTCATGACGAAACATCCAGCCGAGCTGTGCCAGTAGAGCGATCAGCAGCAGCGGTATACCCAGCCACAGCAACCAGCGCCAGACGCGACGATGACGTTGCTGTTGCTGCGCTTCTTGCACAAAACCCGGTGCTTGCTCAGCCGTGTGCGCGGCATAACTACCGGTGTCTGCTGGCCTCGGCATCGAGCTTGCGCTGGCCGCATGAGCGGGTTCGTCGGCGAACTCGGTCTGGTTTGTGTTGGGTGCAGGTGCCCATGGCTTGCTTTGCAGATCGGCGATCGCGCGCGAGAGTGCGTCGAGCTCATCCTGCATGTTGGACGCGCCAGCAGCACCCGACACGTTGCCTGCCGAGCCCACATCAAACAGCGTCATCCGGTTGGAAAAATCCGTCTGATGATCGGCCTGGTGCGATTGCGGACTGGGTTCGCCGTCATACTCGAAGACGGTATCAATACCGTTGAACACTTCTCGGCATGCACCACAGCGCACCTTGCCTTCACGCAGCTCGAGCTGTGCCAGCGTGACGCGGAACTGCGTGCCGCAGTGTGGACATTGGGTGGCCAGTTGCTCCATGCTTAGTGTTCCTTGCGTCCGGCCAATGCGACCCAGCCGTCACGTTCGGCGGCGACAGCCAGCGAAATATACGGCGCGTAGCTGGCAATCAGTTCGTCAGTTTGCCGCGCCAATATGCCGGATAGCACCATACGACCACCGTGCAGCATGCGACTGGCGAGCATCGGTGCCATCAGCTTGAGCGGACCCGAGAGAATATTTGCGACCACCACATCGTAGCGCGCGCCTTCTCTTGCCAGCGCGAACTCGGCCGGCACAAACCAGTGCAGGTCAGCACAATGATTGCGCGTTGCATTGTCATGCGCCGCGCTGATTGCTTGCGGATCGATATCGACACCATCGACCCGATCTGCGCCAAGCTTGCGCGCGAGGATGGCGAGAATGCCTGAGCCGCAGCCATAGTCGAGCACGCTGCAGCCCGCTTGTACATGCTGCTCAAGCCATTCCATGCATAAGCGTGTCGTCGGGTGGCTACCGGTGCCAAATGCCAAGCCGGGGTCGAGTTCCAGCACCAGTGCATCGGGGTCCGGTGCGGTATGCCAGCTGGGTACCACCCAGATATTCTGACCAATCCGCATCGGATCAAACTGCGCTTGGGTCACTCGCACCCAATCTTGTTCCGCGACGCTGCGCAGCGTGAAGCTGAGCGGGCCAAGTTCATCGCAGTTGGCTTTGGCTTGATCAACCAGCGCGGCGTGGTCTGCATCCGCCGAGGTGAGTGCCACCACGCGGCTACGTTCCCAAGCCTGCGATGCAGGCTCCATGCCGGGTTCACCGA
>JBJTXC010000247.1:0-3062 GCA_046082065.1 Burkholderiaceae bacterium | reverse complement strand
GCCGAACAGCGCTGCGACCAGCGACTTGCCGCTACCGATGCCGCCGGTCAGCCCGACAGAAAATCGCTCGCTACTCATGAATGGCTCGTGCTCAGCCACAGGTCCATGATGTCTTGACCGTACAGCAGTGCGATCAAACCTGCCAAAGCCAGAAAAGGCCCGAAGGGAATCGGTTTGTCACGCTGATGACCACGCAGCAGAATCATCATTACGCCAACCACTGCGCCCAGCGCCGAAGACAGCAGCACAATGAATGGCAACATGGTCCAACCCAACCACGCCCCAAGCGCTGCGAGTAACTTGAAGTCGCCATAGCCCATGCCTTCTTTACCCGTGACCCAGCGATAGCCCCAGTACACCAACCACAGCACCAGATAACCCGCCGCTGCACCGATCACTGCATCGACCAATGGAACAAAGGTCCCGGTTAGATTGAACAGTAATCCTGCCCACAACAACGGGAGCGTGAGGTCATCGGGCAGAAACTGAGTATCGAGGTCAATCATCGCCAGTGCGAGCATCGTCCACACGAGCAGCAGCGCTGCCAAGCCGGCAACGTCACTACCCAAGCGCCAGACCACCCAACCCGACAGTAAAGAAGCGAATAACTCCACCAACGGATAGCGCGCCGAGATCGGTGCGCGACAGTAGCGGCAGCGACCACGCAGCCAGATCCAACTGATCAGCGGAATATTTTCCAAAGCCGATAGCGTATGGCCACAGGCCGGGCAGGCTGAGCGTGGAAACACCAGGTTGTAATGGCTGGCATGTGGTGCGGGCTCGTCGCGTTCGATGGCGATGAAGTTGTCGGTTTCACGTTGCAGCATCAGCGGCATGCGGTGAATGACGACATTCAAAAAACTGCCCACCACCAAACCGATCAACATCCAGCACAGCGTAGTCGATGCAATACCTGGTGGCGCATCCAGCAAAACCATGAGTAGTGACTGCATCAGATCACCGAGCCTAGCTTGAAAATCGGCAGATACATTGCAATCACCAAGCCTCCGATCAGACCGCCGAGGATCACCATGATGAGTGGCTCCATGAGCGACGACAGCGACGCGACCGCCGCATCAACTTCTTCTTCGTAGAATTCAGCGACCTTGCGCAGCATGTCATCTAATGAACCAGATTCTTCGCCGATCGCCGCCATTTGCGTCACCATCGCTGGAAACACCTGGGTTTGCTGCATCGCTGTGGCGAGTGATGTGCCACTCGCTACCGACGATGCAATGCGCTGCGTCGCCTCATGGTACACCGCATTGCCTGACGCGCCGCCGACGGATTCAAGTGATTCTACCAACGGCACCCCGGCCGCAAACATGGTGGCAAGGGTACGCGTCCAGCGTGCTACCACTGCTTTCATGATCACCGGGCCGAAGATGGGCAGCTTGAGTAGCAGGCGGTCCGTCGCTGCTTGCAACGCCGTCGATCGTTTCCAGCTGCGCACCAGCAGCATGCCCGCGATGATCGATGTGCCGAGCACGATAGGCCAGTAGCTGACAAACTGATCCGACAACCAGATCACAAACAAGGTCGGTAGCGGCAACTCGGCACCAAAGCTCTCGAAGACACTTTTGAATGAGGGAACCACCCAGATCATGATCACGGCAGTCACGATGATGGCCATCGCCAGAACAGCGGCTGGGTAGAACATGGCCGATTTGATCTTGCCTTTCAAGGCGAGTGTTTTTTCTTTGTAAGTAGCGAGGCGCGACAGCACATCTTCCAGAATGCCGGCTTGTTCGCCTGCGCCCACCAGATTGCAGAACAGCTTGTCGAAATACTGCGGATAGCGCTTGAACGCTTGCGACAAGCTGGTACCGGTTTCAACATCGGCGCGAATATCCAGCAGTAATCGCGTTACGGCTGCGTTGGCATGACCGCGCGCCACGATATCGAACGACTGTAGTAAGGGTACGCCGGCTTTCATCATGGTCGCCAGCTGGCGAGTGAACATGCACAAGTCTTTTTCTCTGATTTTTCTAAGACGTGGCGACGCTTTCTTCTTCAGCGCAG
The DNA here is from genome assembly GCA_046082065.1 of Burkholderiaceae bacterium. Taxonomy (GTDB): domain Bacteria; phylum Pseudomonadota; class Gammaproteobacteria; order Burkholderiales; family Burkholderiaceae_D; genus Pernthalerella. Next base: position 1,040 of record JBJTXC010000247.1, on the reverse strand, counting down.
TGACCTGAATACCCTGCCGACGCAGTTGCAACTTGGCAGCGGGTGCACTGGCTGCACGAAGCTCACCACTACTTGCACGCTGCAAGCGATCAAGGCCTTGCCAAATATAGCTGTGTTCTGCGAGCTTTGATTTGCGCGAGGCTGGTAACGCGGTCGTTGCGGAGGGTCGCGCTGATTTTTCAGCGTTGGTGTTTATGGCGGGTGAGATCAGATCAGGCATTGGTGCATCCTAAAATTTCATCCAGACTGGTCAATCCTTATTTTACTTTTCATAGGCCGGCCTCGCGTAAGCTTTTGATCCCTTCACGCTTCGCCTGAGCCTCAATATCGAGCGCACTGCCCTGCGCCAAGATGGTGGCCTCGATAGCTTCCGAGACGGGCATCACTTGATACACACCGACCCGTCCCTTGTAGCCGCTACCGCTACAGCGCTCGCAGCCGACAGCGCGGTAGGGTGTCCAACCACTCAAATCGATTTCTGAAAAGCCCGCTGCAAGAAATGCATCAACCGCGATGGGCTCGGGTTGCTTGCAGCTGCATAAGCGTCTTGCCAAACGCTGCGCGGTAATCAGCGTGACTGCTGAGGCAATATTGAAAGGCGCCTCCCCCATATTGAGAAGGCGGGTCAGTGTGGATGGTGCATCATTGGTGTGCAGTGTAGAAAACACCATGTGCCCGGTTTGCGCTGCCTTGATGGCGATATCGGCGGTCTCGAGATCGCGGATCTCGCCCACCATCACAATATCCGGGTCTTGACGAAGAAATGCGCGTAAAGCCACCGGAAAAGTCAGCCCGGCGCGTTCATTGATATTGACATGATTAATGCCGGGTAAATTAATTTCTGCCGGATCTTCAGCCGTCGCGATATTGATACCCGGCTTGTTCAGCAAATTGAGACAGTTGTACAGCGATACGGTCTTGCCTGAGCCGGTTGGGCCAGTCACCAGCACCATGCCATACGGTCGCTGTATCGCCTCCAGTAATAAAGCTTTTTGCTCGGGTTCGTAGCCCAGCGCATCAATACCCAATTGCGCCTGACT
>JBJTXC010000246.1:0-2432 GCA_046082065.1 Burkholderiaceae bacterium | reverse complement strand
TTTTCTGCCGCATCGGGACTGGCTGGCTGCGTGACTCAACGCTGCGTGCTACTACTTGGCGGTAGCTTTGATCCGGTGCACTGCGGGCATGTTGCGATAACCCGTTATTTCTGCACACTTCTCCACCCGGATGAGCTGCGTCTGATACCAGCCGGACAGCCTTGGCAAAAACCTACGATGATTACGCCCGCCGAGCATCGCGTCAGCATGCTGAGGCTTGCGTTCAGTGATTGGATGGTACCCGTCGAGATTGATACCCAAGAAGTGGCGCGTGACGGCGCGAGTTATGCGGTAGATACATTGCGTGCGCTGCGTGATGAGCTTGGTCAGCAAGTGACTCTCGTTATGCTGCTGGGTGCAGATCAGCTGCTGAATCTGCATACTTGGCGTGATTGGCGCGCATTATTTGATTTAGTCAATCTCTGCGTGGCGGCGCGTCCGGGCTTTGCACTGGATAACCATGTGATGGACGACGACATTGAAAGAGAGTTCACACGTCGTCGTGCGACCGAATCACAACTACGTGATACGCCGCATGGTTTGACGTATATCGCGGATGATCTTGCCATGTCCGCATCGTCGACTGCAGTACGCAAGGCACTGGCGGATCATGACCAAGTGGCATTGGCCAGATTGATGCCCTTGCCAGTGCTAGACTATGTTCAACAACATCACCTTTACCAGACCGCTCGTTAATGGATATAAAAAAGCTGCAGGCGCTCGTGATCGACGCGCTGGAAGATGTCAAAGCACAAGACATCCGAATCTACGACACCACCCACCTGACCAGTATGTTTGACAGCATCGTCGTTGCTTCCGGCACGTCGAACCGTCAGACCAAAGCATTGGCGGCATCAGTTCGCGATAAGGTGAAAGCTGCCGGCGGTGACATCGTAAGTATGGAAGGTGAGAACACCGGCGAATGGGTTTTGGTCGATCTGGGCGATATGGTGGTACACATCATGCAGCCCGCGATTCGCGCCTACTACCGCCTGGAAGAGTTGTGGGGCGATAAAGAAATTCGATTGGCCGAAGCCAAAGCCGGCAAAGAATCCCGTCGAGCTGGTGCGAAGAAAGCCACCAAACCCAGCATGGCGGAGAGTGGTCAAGCATCTGCAGCACAAACAAGCAAGTCGGGTAGCAAGCGCCCGGCAAAGGCAGCCAGCAAAGTAGCTGCCACCAAAACTGCTAAAAAAACCGCAGCTAAAACGGCAGCTAAAACTGCAGCAAAAAGCGCTGCGAAGTCAGGTACGGCCACCGCAGGAAAATCGCCTGCAAAATCCACCTTGAAATCGGCTGTTAAAAAGACTGTAAAAACCGCGGCTAAAAAAGCGACCAAGCAAGCGGTACCGAAGCGTGCCACTACCAAAGGCTAGCCAGTCGACATCATGCAACTGATTGTTGCTGCGGTTGGCCACAAGATGCCTGCCTGGATAGATGCCGGGTTTCAGGAATACGCCAAGCGCATGCCGCCCGAGTGCCGGTTGGTGCTCAAAGAGATCAAGCCGATTGACCGCGCCGCGAATAAAAGTGCAGAAAGCGTCATGGCGCAGGAACGGTCTCGAATTGAGGCAGTGCTGCCCAAAGCAGGCCGAGTCATCGCACTCGATGAACGTGGTTCGGCCATGACAACGCTAGAACTCGCTCAGCAGCTATCAATATGGCAACAGCATGGTGGTGACGTCAGCTTCGTGATTGGTGGCGCGGACGGACTAGACGCCGAATTCAAACAAAACGCCCATAGGTTGTTGCGGCTATCGAATATGACCCTGCCGCACGGACTGGTGCGCGTCATACTGGCTGAACAACTGTACCGGGCGTGGTCAATTTTGAAGAATCACCCGTATCATCGCGCTTAAAACCTAGCCCTTTGGGCCGATAGCTGCGTTGGCAGCACCTTGCCGCACCATCACCATCGACACAAATGATTCACGCCGAACAGAAAATTTATCTGGCCTCCAAAAGCCCGCGTCGGCGCGAGTTGTTGCGTCAAATTGGTGTCGAGTTCGAGATCTTGATGCTCCGCGAAGTACCCGGGCTGACCGAGGCAGTGACCGAAATTCCGCATCCGAATGAAGACCCGGAAGTTTATGTCCGCCGCGTCGCCCGCGAAAAAGGCGAGGCAGGTTGGCAAACTGTCTTGGAGCGCAAGTTACCATTGCGACCGGTGCTGTCGGCGGATACGACAGTCAGCATCGATGGCAAGATTCTGGGCAAACCGGCCGACGCCGACGAGGCCATCAAAATACTGCGATGGCTATCCGGCAGAACCCATGAAGTTTTGACGGCGATTACCGTGACGGCTGAAGGCAAAATGTCGGAAGCACTTAGCCGGTCAGAGGTGCGCTTCGCTCATTTGGATGAAGCCAGCCTGCGCGCATATTGTGCGACCAAAGAGCCCTATGACAAAGCCGGTGCTTATGGTGTACAAG
>JBJTXC010000245.1:0-3989 GCA_046082065.1 Burkholderiaceae bacterium | reverse complement strand
GCCAGCTCGTCCACCGAGATAGTCACCTGGCTGCGGACCGCATCGAGAATACTGCGCTGACGGGGGTTCAGATTCATGATGCGCCGTGGGCTTTGCCGTAAAGCGTGAATAAAAGAAAAGAAACGAACTGCCTGATGGTTCGTTTTGTTGCTTTTTGTTCGTTTACCGACTATCTTTGTGCAGAAATATCTTCTGGTCAACCCTCACCCGAAGATTGTGCGGGATCGCGATCCGCTTTCCCCAGCGCCGCTAGCGTCAGAGCCACTCGCTCAAACGTTTACGCGGAAAAGTGATCTGACTGGCACTCTATCTCCGAGGTGAATTTTCCATGGTTCTGACGACCGATGTACTGATCGTCGGTGGCGGCATCAACGGCGCAGGGATTGCGCGTGATGCGGCTGGCCGTGGACTGTCTGTGATCTTGTGCGACAAGGATGACTTGGCACAGCACACCTCATCGGCGTCGACCAAGTTGATCCATGGCGGTCTGCGCTACCTCGAACATTACGAATTCAATCTGGTTAGAAAGGCGCTGATTGAGCGCGAGGTGTTGCTGCGCGCAGCGCCGCACATCATGTGGCCGATGCGGTTTGTCATGCCGCATGATCGCGGTCAACGCCCAGCGTGGATGATTCGCGCCGGCCTGTTTCTTTATGACGCGCTGGCCAAGCGCGAGATCTTGCCTGGCTCCGGCGCCATTGATTTACACACCCATCCGGCAGGTGTGCCGCTGCGATCCGAGTTCAGCAAGGGTTTTATTTACTCCGATGGCTGGGTCGATGATGCGCGGCTGGTGGTGTTGAATGCACTGGATGCTGCCGAGCACGGTGCGCGAGTATTTACGCATACGCGATGCGAGTCAGCGCGCAGGGTGGGTGATCGATGGCTGGTACTGTTGCGCCAATCGGATGGCAACACGATCGAAGTGGACGCACGCTGTGTGGTGAATGCTGCTGGCCCGTGGGCTGCGCAGTTTTTGCAGGAGGCGATTGCGCACCAGAGCGGCAAAACGCTGCGCTTAGTCAAAGGCAGCCACATCGTGGTGCGAAAAATGTTCGACCATCCGTTCGCTTATATTTTTCAGAACCCGGACGGCCGTATCGTTTTCGTGATCAGTTACGAGCAGGATTTCACCCTGGTCGGCACCACCGATCTCGAGTACACCGGCGACACCAATCAGGTCGTGATTGATCAGAGCGAGATTGACTATCTCTGCCAGCTAACCGAGCGTTACTTCCTTGAACCGATCAAGCCGAGTGACGTGATCTGGTCTTACTCGGGCGTTCGGCCACTGCTCGAAGATGACTCAGCGAATGCGTCCGAAATCACGCGCGATTACAACTTGACGCTGGAGGGTGATTCCGCGCCCTTGCTATCTGTGTTCGGCGGCAAGATCACCACTTTCCGCAAGCTGGCTGAGGAAGCGGTCGACATGATCGCCGCTCGACTCGGCAACACGCATGGCACCTGGACCGAGCACGCTTGCCTGCCCGGCGGCGATATTTATGGCGCCCCGCAAAACCGTGCGGTGCTCGGTTTCGATGAATTCATCCATACGCTGCAACAAACCTATGCTTGGCTACCCGCCAAAGTTGTCGCCCGCTATGCGCGCGCCTACGGTAGCCGAACACACCGCCTGCTCGACAATAAGCACGGACTGGCAGACATGGGAGAAGCCTTGGCCGAGGGCTTGTACGAGGCCGAGTTGGACTATTTGGTGAAAAACGAGTGGGCGTCATGCAGCGCCGATATACTGTGGCGTCGCTCAAAGCTGGGGCTGCATCTGCCGGCCGATACCGCACAACGGATCGATCAGTGGCTCTCGCACAAAAAAGAAGAAAGCAGGCAATTGATGACGGCGTGACGCGGTCATCAGAGGAGACGAAGTGCACTTGGAACTGCAGGGCGTGACCCGCAAGGTCGGCGCTGAAACTCACTTGTACTCAACCTCGGTGAGCTTGGCACCGGGCGCGATCAATGTACTGCTCGGACCTACGCTGTCCGGCAAGACCACGTTGATGCGCCTGATGGCCGGCTTGGACAAACCGAGCGAAGGTCGCGTGATTGCGGATGGCGTTGATGTGACCGGTGTGCCGGTACGCGAGCGCTATCTGGCGATGGTGTATCAGCAGTTCATCAACTATCCCTCAATGTCGGTGTTCGAGAACATCGCATCGCCGCTGCGTATTGCAGGCAAGCTCAATCAACAACAGATTCGAGATCGTGTGCACGCGATGGCTGAGCGCTTGCATATTTCTGCTTATCTTGAGCGTTCGCCAGCAGCACTCTCTGGTGGGCAACAGCAACGTTGCGCTCTGGCGCTCGCATTGATCAAGGAAGCGGGCTTGTTGCTGCTCGACGAACCCCTCGTCAACCTCGACTACAAGCTGCGTGAAGAATTGCGTCGCGAGTTGAGCGAATTGTTCTCAACGGGTGGCACGACCGTGGTCTATGCGACTACCGAGCCGCTTGAAGCTTTACAACTCGGTGGCCAAACCTTGTTGATGCACGAGGGCAGGGTGCTGCAGCAAGGCCCGACCTTATCGGTATTCAGGCGTCCGTGTTCAGTGATTGCGGCTCGCACCTTCAGCGACCCGCCGATCAACTTGTTTGATGCGAGTATGGCGAACGGTATTGCGCAGCTATCAGACGATATCCGTATTCCATTGGTCGCAGATCAGCAAGCGCGCATTGCTGATCAACGCAGCGTGCAATTGGGCTTGCGTGCACACAGTTTGCGCGCAACCCAGCGCGAGGGCGATTTTGCGCTGACATGCAGCGTGGATCTGGCCGAGATCAGTGGGTCTGAGACATTTGTGCATTTGAAGCGCGGTTCACTCTCGATGGTGGCGCAATTGCCGGGGGTGCATGATCTTTCACTGGGTAGCGAGTCGACCATGTATTTCCAGCCGGCCGATCTGTTTATCTTCAGCGGCGACGGCGCGCTGATCTACGCGCCGGAGGTTTGACATGGCACGCATCGAACTCGCCGGTATCGCGCACAGCTACAAACCGAATCCTTCGCAGCCGTCCGATTACGCGCTGCGGCCAATGGAAATGACGTGGCAGGATGGCGGCGCTTACGCACTGCTGGGACCGTCGGGCTGCGGCAAGACGACATTGTTAAACATCATCTCCGGGTTGATCACGCCGACCGAAGGCCGGGTGCTGTTTGATGGACGCGACGTGACCAAGCTACCGCCCGAGCAACGCAATATTGCCCAAGTGTTTCAGTTCCCTGTGATCTACGACACCATGACGGTCGGTGAAAACCTCGCTTTCCCGCTCAAGAATCGCGGCTGGAAAACAGCGGACATCGAACGCCGCGTAGCCCAGATCGCCGAAATTCTTGAGTTGAGCGGAGAACTGAAACATCGTGCTTCAGGCTTGACGGCAGATGCGAAACAAAAAATTTCGCTCGGACGCGGCTTGGTGCGACCCGATGTGGCGGCGGTGCTGTTTGATGAGCCGCTGACTGTGATTGACCCGCACCTGAAATGGCTACTGCGACGCAAGCTGAAAGAGATTCATCACGAGTTAAAGCTGTCGCTGATCTATGTCACGCACGATCAGATCGAGGCACTCACCTTCGCCGATCAGGTGGTGGTGATGACTGAAGGCGAGGTCGTGCAGATCGGTAGCGCGCAAGCATTGTTTGAAGCGCCGGAACATACCTTTGTAGGCTATTTCATTGGCAACCCCGGGATGAACTTGTTACCTTGCAGCCTGCGTAGCGATGGTGTGGCAATCAATGGCACCAACATCGCGCTGCCGGTACCCGCGGGTCTCGGCGTGGGCGAAGGTCAACTGACCTTGGGCATTCGTCCGGAGTATGTCGCGTGCTCACCTCATCAAATCGAGAGCGCCTTGCCCGCGCGCGTACTGAACGCGCGCAACATGGGTACGCACTGGCTGATCGAGGCTGAACTCGGCACTCACCGCATCGCTTCCAAACAACGAACACTGCATGCGCTGAACACGGGCGACAC
>JBJTXC010000244.1:0-3302 GCA_046082065.1 Burkholderiaceae bacterium | reverse complement strand
GACACTCGAAGTACGCCATCTCGGGCGCGTAACCGGCTTCAACCAATGTTTCATAACCAGCTTTGATCAATTCAACCGTACCGCCACACAGCACGGCCTGCTCGCCGAATAAATCAGTTTCAGTCTCTTCGCGGAAGTTGGTCTCGATAATGCCGGCGCGACCACCGCCATTTGCCATCGCATACGAAAGCGCAATATCGCGCGCCATACCGGATTTGTCTTGATAAACAGCGACCAGGTGTGGCACGCCACCGCCTTGGGTATACGTCGAACGCACCGTATGGCCCGGGGCTTTGGGGGCGATCATGATCACATCCAGATCAGCACGAGGAATCACCTGCCCGTAGTGCACATTAAAACCATGCGCAAACGCGAGTACAGCGCCCTGCTTGGCGTGCGGCTCGACATTTTCTTTGTAAACCTGCGCAATGTTTTCGTCCGGCAGCAAGATCATGATCACGTCAGCCGACTTCACGGCATCGTTGACTTCAGCTACTTTCAGGCCAGCCTTTTCCACCTTGGCCCAGGATGAGCCACCCTTGCGCAAACCCACCACGACCTTGACACCTGATTCCGACAGATTCTGTGCGTGCGCATGACCCTGCGAGCCGTAGCCGATGATGGCGACATTCTTACCTTTGATCAGCGAGAGGTCGCAGTCCTTGTCATAAAAAACTTTCATGATGTTCCTGTTGAAGTTAAGTGTGGATGGATTCAAATTTTCAAGATGCGCTCGCCGCGACCAATCCCCGAGCCGCCGGTACGCACAGTTTCAAGAATCGCCGTGCGGTCAATCGCATCGATAAATGCATCAAGCTTGGATTTATTGCCCGTTAGCTCAATGGTGTAGGTTTTTTCAGTGACATCGATAATGCGGCCACGGAAAATATCTGCAGTGCGCTTCATCTCCTCACGCTCTTTGCCAACTGCGCGCACCTTGATCAGCATGAGTTCACGCTCAATATGCGGGCCTTCAGTCAAATCGACTACTTTGACGACTTCAATCAGTCGATTGAGATGCTTGGTGATTTGCTCGATCACATCATCCGAGCCCGACGTCACAATGGTCATGCGTGACAGGGTTGGATCTTCAGTCGGGGCGACGGTCAGTGTTTCGATGTTGCAGGCACGCGCCGAGAATAAACCGACGACGCGCGACAACGCACCAGCCTCGTTTTCCAGTAACGCTGCAATGATATGACGCATTACAAGTCCTCCGAGCCAAGCAGCATCTCGGTCAGACCTTTACCCGCCTTGACCATTGGCCACACATTCTCACCCTGATCGGTGATGAAGTTCATGAACACCAGCTTGTCTTTCATGGCGAATGCATCGCGCAGCGCGCCTTCAACATCACCCGGCTTGCTGATGGTGACACCGACATGGCCAAACGACTCGACCAGCTTGTCAAAGTCAGGCAGCGAATCCATGTAAGACTCGGAGTAGCGCGAGCCATAATCAATCTCTTGCCACTGCCGCACCATGCCGAGGTAGCGGTTATTCAGCAAAACGATTTTTGGCGTCAGGTGATACTGCTTGCATGTCGCCAGCTCTTGAATGCACATCTGTATGGATGCTTCTCCGGTGATGCACGCGACGGTGGCGTCCGGATTGGCCATTTGCACACCCATTGCGTACGGCAGACCGACGCCCATCGTGCCGAGACCGCCGGAGTTGATCCAGCGGCGCGGTTTGTCGAAGCCGTAGTACTGCGCGGCCCACATCTGGTGCTGACCCACGTCGGAAGTAATGTAGGCGTCACCCTTGGTGACTTCCCATAGTTTCTCGACCACCATTTGCGGCTTGATCAAATCGTCTGCCAGTGCATACTTCAGGCATTCGCGCTGACGCCATTCATTGATCTGCTTCCACCAAGCGGCGTGTGCAGCTGCGTTCGGCTTGATCTCGGATGCATCAAGTTGCGCCAGCAGCTCCTGCAGCACATCTTTCACGTTACCCACAATCGGTATGTCGACCTTCACCCGCTTCGAGATGGAAGAAGGGTCGATATCGATATGAATAATCTTGCGCGGTAGGGTCGCGAAATGTTTCGGGTTGCCGATCACGCGATCGTCAAATCGCGCGCCAATCGCGATCAGCACATCACAGTGCTGCATCGCCATGTTCGCTTCATAGGTGCCGTGCATGCCTGGCATACCGACGAACTTGTCGCTGGAAGAACGGTAACCACCCAAGCCCATCAGCGTGTTGGTGCAGGGATAGCCCAGCTTGTCGACCAACTTGTTCAACTCGGGCGCGGAGTCGGAGAGAATGACGCCGCCACCGGTATAAATCATGGGCCGCTCGGCGGTCAGCAGCAGTTGTACTGCTTTGCGAATTTGACCCGCATGCCCTTTGTCGACCGGCTTGTACGAGCGTAGCTCGACCGACTTCGGGTACTCGTAGGTGGTCTTGGCAATCGTGATGTCTTTCGGGATATCGACCAGCACCGGGCCCGGTCGTCCCGTGGTCGCGATGTAGAAGGCTTTCTTCATCGTCGCGGCAAGGTCTTTGACATCCTTGACTAAAAAATTGTGCTTGACGCAGGGTCGTGTGATGCCGACGGTGTCGCACTCCTGGAAAGCGTCCAGACCAATCGCGTGCGTCGGTACCTGACCGGTGATGATCACCATCGGAATCGAATCCAGATGCGCAGTAGCGATACCTGTTACGGCATTGGTGACGCCGGGGCCGGAGGTAACCAGACACACACCTACTTTGTTCGAGCAACGCGAATACGCATCGGCTGCGTGAACCGCGGCTTGCTCATGCCGAACCAGAATATGACGAAATTTGTTCTGCTTGAAGATCTCGTCGTAGATATAGAGAACTGCGCCGCCGGGATAGCCGAACACGTGTTCGACGCCCTCTTCGGCGAGACAGCGCACGACGATCTCGGCGCCGGTGATTTCGGAAGACATTACCTGTCCTTTCAAGGTCCATAGGAAATTGATCGGATGCTCTCACCTGACGGCGGCGGTCATAGCAGCACACTTGAAGCGTCCCTTGAGCGTGCGTTTACGTCGATCCATCCCGCGCGGCTGGCGCGGTTCAAATCGGCGCTAAGTGCACTTCGTTCAGCGTCCGTTCATGCCACTGCTCGCGACGCCTCACACTTTTGGCGTGGGCTGGAGCAAACAACTTGCGTGGGCGTGGCAACGCCCGAAAAACTATCCTATCGCCGCGCGGCGTTATGGGCCGCGCGGAACAGGGAAAAAATATCCCTCGCGGTGGCGAGGGAGCGCATAAGTTAATGCGTTGCAGCAATAAGGTCAAGAAAATTCTTTTAAAAAAGCCAATGA
>JBJTXC010000243.1:0-3002 GCA_046082065.1 Burkholderiaceae bacterium | reverse complement strand
AGAATCGATCGAGGCAGCGCGCACGGTGGTACGAAGCAGGGCACGTGTGCTGGGTATTCCTAACGATGTGTTTGACAAAACCGACATCCATATTCACGTACCCGAAGGTGCAACACCCAAAGATGGTCCATCCGCAGGTATTGCCATGACGACAGCGCTGGTGTCGGTGTTTAACGGTATACCGGTGCGTGCCGATGTGGCGATGACAGGTGAGATTACGCTGCGTGGCGAGGTGCTACCGATCGGTGGCTTGAAAGAGAAGCTGCTGGCAGCGATGCGCGGTGGTATCAAGACGGTATTGATTCCAGAGCAAAACGTGAAAGATCTGGCTGAGATCCCTGCCAATGTAAAAAATGCGCTAGAGATCGTGTCAGTCAGATGGATCGATAAGGTGCTGGATGTTGCGCTTGAACGTAAACCCGTACCGATCGCAGATGAAGAAGTGACTGCAGAAGCAGCAACTGCAGCCGCAGAAAAAAAAGTAGAACCTCAGGTAGTGAAGCACTGATTTCCAGTGCGGCTTACCACAGAAAAGCGCTCTTCGGAGCGCTTTTTTAGTGCATAAAACATAGATTTTTTTGAATTATGAGGACGGAGATGCTCATCCTGATAACGAAATGGATGCAACTCTGACAGTGTCCGGCAAATTTCTTGACACTCGTGCGCACTGCCGAGTTTAATAGTCGTTCGCTGTGGCGTTGTAACGTGACATGCGATCAATCGACATGCAAAATTTGCTTGTCTTCGGAAGAACAATCTCAACTATAAGCCTGAGGGGAATTCAGTGAACAAAACTGAACTAATTGATGAAATCGCGAAAGCGGCCGACATCTCCAAAGCCTCCGCCAGCCGTGCATTGGAAGCAGTGATTGATGCAGTTGCGCATACCTTGAAAAAGGGTGACTCGGTCACCTTGGCTGGTTTTGGTACGTTTGCTGTCTCATCGCGTGCTGAGCGCATTGGACGCAACCCACGTACGCGTGAGGAGATCAAAATACCGGCATCCAAAGTGCCGAAATTCAAACCTGGCAAGGCCCTGAAAGATGCGCTAAACTAGCGGATTGCCCGGCGTGGTGACAAACGTCGGCGCAGGCTGACTAGCGCGGACGTCACACAGGTTTCCGGCGGGTGCTTAGCTCAGTTGGTAGAGCGGCGCCCTTACAAGGCGTAGGTCGGGAGTTCGAGCCTCTCAGCACCCACCAACAAGTCAGCTGCAAATCGAAGTTTCAGCGTTGTTTCAGGAGTGGTAGTTCAGTCGGTTAGAATACCGGCCTGTCACGCCGGGGGTCGCGGGTTCGAGTCCCGTCCACTCCGCCAAACCCAGAAAGGCGAACCCAGTGTTCGCCTTTTTTTATGCATTACAAAATGATGAGCCCGACCACGGGCAAGGACAAATAGTGCGCCATGCTTGATTTCTTCCGCACCCATCAAAAGCTGATGCAGTTTCTGCTGCTTCTGATCATCTTGCCGTCATTCGCCTTCTTCGGTTTGCAAAGCTACACCAGCATGGGCGACGGTGACACGGTGGTCGCCAAAGTGGGCGGCCAGAAGATCTACCAAAAAGAGTGGGACGCCGCACAGGCGCGCCAGCTGGAGCGCTTCAAGCAGATGTTTGGCGACCAATTCAATCCGGCCATGTTTGATACGCCGGATGCAAAAATGGGTGCGCTGGAAAATCTGGTCGCGCAAAAGGCACTCGCCAAAGATGTCGTCGACAAGCACCTGACTGCATCCGATGATCTGGTTCGGCAGACCATTTTGAGCATTCCGGGCCTGACCGATGCCGATGGCAAATTCAACAAAGAACGCTACCAGCAATTACTGTCTGCGCAAGGCTTGAATCCGGAAAAATTCGAGGCCACGCTGCGTCAAGATTTGGCGATGCAGCAGGCGAATGCAGCGGTGCAAGGTAGCGCCATTGCGCCGAGTACGATTGCCTTGCGTATTTCGTCAATTAATCAGCAGAAGCGCGAGGTGCAAGAGCTGAGCATTGACGTCAAAGATTTCAAATCGCAGGTGAAGATCACCGATGCGATGATCAATGACTACTATGAGCGGTTTCCCGCGCAGTTTCAGATACCAGAGTCATTGAAGGCAGAATTCGTATTGCTGTCGGCGCCGACGATAGAAGATCAGATTGTCGTCACCGACGAACAAATCAAAAAGTTTTACGAAGCGAATCAGGCGCGCTATAAAACCGAAGAGCAGCGTCGTGCCAGCCACATTTTGGTCAAGGCGGGCAAAGACGCGCCCGCTGCCGAAAAAGGTGCTGCCAAAGCCAAAGCAGAAAAACTGCTGGCGATTGTCAAGAAAACACCCGGAGATTTTGCCAAGGTTGCCAAAGAAAATTCAGATGATCCCGGCTCTGCAGAGCGCGGTGGCGATCTGGAATTTTTCGGCAAGGGTATGATGGTCAAACCATTTGAAGACGCCGCCTATCAACTCAAAGAGGGTGAGATCAGCGGAATCGTCGAGTCGGATTTCGGTTTTCATATCATCAAACTGACGGCCATCAAGCCGCCTGCCACACGCTCGCTGACCGACGTGAAATCCAACATCGAAGACGAAATTCGGCGTACCGAAGCCGGTAAAAAGTTTGCATCCATGGTCGAGACCTTCAACAACATGGTGTACGAACAGCCGGATAGCCTGAAACCCGTCGCTGACAAATTAGGCCTCAAAATCGAAACGATCGGCGGACTGACGCGTCAGCCCAACCCGGCCTTGTCAAAGCAAGCGGCATATAACCAGCCTAAATTTCTGGCAGCGATTTTTGCTGACGATGCGATCAAGGGTAAGCACAACACCGAAGCCATCGAAGTTGGCTCGGGTATCTAGATCGCTGGTCGCGTGATTGATTACAAGCCCGTGACCAAGGTACCGCTGGCCGAGGCCAAAAAATCCATCGAAGAGCGCGTACTCGTCATGGAAGCGGAGAAGCTGTCCTTGGCCGCTGGAGAAAAGCGTCTGGCTGAATTGAAAGCAGGCGGCGGTGCAGATTT
>JBJTXC010000242.1:0-2688 GCA_046082065.1 Burkholderiaceae bacterium | reverse complement strand
ACGTGATTCCACTTGACCTCGATTTTGCCTTCTTTCACTTTGGCCATCAGCCGATCGATCATGATCGGCTCGGCGCGGAATTTGTCACGACGGTGAATCATGGTCACCTTGCTTGCGATATTCGACAGATACAGCGCTTCTTCGACTGCAGTGTTACCGCCGCCCACCACCGCGACTTCCTGGTTTTTATAGAAAAACCCATCACATGTGGCGCACGCCGACACACCTTTACCCATGAAGGCCTGCTCGGACGGCAAGCCCAGGTACTGCGCCGAGGCACCCGTGGCGATGATCAGCGCGTCGCAGGTATAGCTACCGCTATCGCCTTCCAGCAAAAATGGCTGTTGCTTGAGGTGGACGGTGTGAATATGGTCAAAAACGATCTCGGTATTAAAGCGCTCGGCATGCTGCAGCAGGCGCTGCATCAGCTCCGGGCCTTGTACCCCCATCGGGTCGCCAGGCCAGTTTTCAACATCGGTCGTGGTCATGAGCTGGCCACCTTGCTCGACACCTGTCACCAGTACCGGATTCAAATTGGCGCGGGCAGCGTATACCGCAGCGCTGTAGCCAGCCGGGCCGGAACCAACGATCAAAACGCGAGCATGCTTGGGTGAGGACATGGGAATTTTTCTGCGATGAACAATAAAACGGGTGATAGGGCGGCGTGTATTCGCGGTTTCAGTCGCTCGGACGGAGTATCATCCGGGGTTGGATGGTGCGATATTGCCCCGCACAACAAACCGAAATTATAGTGGAACAGCCCGCCTCGCTGCGGGCGCCAAAAAACCAATCATCCATGACCCGACCCGGCACCAGCTACTCGCGCGCTCAGTCCGAGACCACCACTGACCCTTTGCCCAATCGGCTGCTGCGTCTGCTGTCCGAGGCGCGCTGGGTTGCATTTGCAGTGCTGGGTGTGTATCTCACGCTGGTGTTGTACACCTACACCCCGGCTGATTCCGGCTGGTCGCATGCCGGTATGAGTGCGCGTCCGACCAATTGGGGTGGTTCGGCTGGCGCTTGGCTGGCCGATTTGATGTTGTATGTATTCGGTTTTTCGGCTTGGTGGTTTTGCATTGCGCTGCTGGCCTCGGTCTGGGTGAGTTACCGGTATTTGGCGCAGCGCTTCTTGCTCAATAAGCAGCAAGAAAAACGTCACCGCTATGAAGGCCTGATTCGTGGCAGCGGGTTTGTGTTGCTGATTCTTGGCAGTTCGGCGCTGGAGTTCATGCGCATGTACAGCTGGAAGGTGCAGCTGCCGCGTGACCCCGGCGGCGTATTGGGTGAGACCTTGGGTGGTTTTGCGCAGAGCTCACTCGGCTTCAACGGCGCGACGCTGATTCTATTGATGTTGTTTGGGCTCGGATTCTCGTTGTGTTTTCATGTGTCATGGCTGGCTGTCGCTGAAAAACTCGGTGGTGCGATTGAAGGCACTGCGCAATGGCTGCTGCAGATGTATCGTGCCTATCAAGACCGCAAGATCGGTGAAGTGGCTATCGTCAAGCGTGAAGAAGCGGTGGTCAAAGAGCGTGAAAAATTTGTCGAAGCCGCACCGATACAAATCGTGCCGCAAGTCGTGCACGTACCAAAATCCGAGCGCGTAGAAAAAGAGAAGCAGGTATCGCTGTTTCTTGATATGCCCGATACCAATCTACCGCCGCTGTCGTTGTTGGATGAGCCGCCCTTCGAACAAGAAACTGTCAGCGTTGAAACGCTTGAGTACACCAGTCGTCTGATCGAGAAAAAACTTGGCGATTTTGGTGTTGAAGTCAAAGTAGTTGCCGCTTATCCCGGCCCGGTGATTACCCGTTATGAGATTGAGCCGGCCACCGGTGTGAAGGGCAGCCAGATTGTCAACCTCGCGCGCGATCTGGCGCGCGCACTCTCGCTGACCTCGATACGCGTCGTGGAAACGATACCCGGCAAAAATTACATGGGACTCGAGCTGCCGAATCCCAAGCGGCAGATCGTACGGCTCTCCGAGATTGTTGGCTCCAAGGTCTACAACGACACAGCATCGACGCTCACCGTCGGTCTGGGCAAAGATATCGCCGGTAACCCGGTGGTGGCTGATCTCGCCAAGATGCCGCACTTGCTGATTGCAGGTACGACGGGTTCAGGTAAATCGGTCGGTATTAATGCCACGATTTTGTCGCTGCTGTACAAGGCTGACCCGAACCAGGTGCGACTGATACTGATTGATCCAAAAATGCTCGAGCTTTCGATTTACGAGGGCATTCCGCATTTGCTGGCACCGGTCGTCACCGATATGCGGCAGGCTGGCCATGCATTGAACTGGGCAGTGAATGAGATGGAGCGTCGCTACAAGCTGATGTCCAAGCTCGGTGTGCGTAACTTGGCAGGCTTTAATCAGAAAATTGCAGACGCAAGCAAAAAATCACAAAAAATTCCCAACCCATTCAGCCTGACGCCAGACGCGCCTGAGCCGCTGGAAAAACTACCCACGATTGTGATCATCATCGATGAATTGGCCGATCTGATGATGGTGGTGGGTAAAAAAGTAGAAGAACTTATTGCGCGTATTGCTCAAAAGGCGCGCGCTGCAGGTATTCATTTAATACTCGCCACCCAGCGGCCTTCGGTGGATGTGATTACCGGTTTGATCAAGGCAAATGTGCCGACACGAATTGCGTTTCAGGTATCTTCAAAAATAGATTCACGTACCAT
>JBJTXC010000241.1:0-10067 GCA_046082065.1 Burkholderiaceae bacterium | reverse complement strand
CTGGCGGATGCCAAACTGAACGGTGCCAACTTTCAAAATGCGTTTTTACGTGAAACTAATTTCCAAGGCGCTGATTTGTCCGATGCCGTTTTTGCCGCCGCCAATTTGAAGGGCGCTAATTTGAAAGGCGCAAATATTGATGGTGCCAAGCTGGAGGGCGCCAAACTTTGTAACACCATCATGCCGGACGGCAGCATCAACGACTCAGGTTGTTAGTCCCTTAACGCCCTGTGCTTTCGAAGACCCCGGCGGTTTTGTTTTTGTGCACGCGGTCCCACGCAAACAATTGGCCATTCATGGCGATAAACACGCCTGGCGCGCTCAACTGTGCGGCGGCTACCGCAAAGCCCAGATTGAACAAGGCGTCAGAAGATTCGATCCGGTAGGGCACCATGGCGCCGGCAAGCACGACGGTTTTTTTCAAGCCCGCTTGCCCGATGACTTGCGCGGTTTCGCGCATGGTGTCGGTACCGTGAATAATCACGATATGGTTCTCAGGGCTGCGCTCACACGCCGACAAGATCTGTGCGCGGTGCGCGTCGTTCATGTCAAGGGAGTCAAGCGCCAACAACGGTTCGAAGCTGACCGGCAGCGTGACGCGCGCGCGCGCGATCGCCGTAGGCAAAATACTTTCAACAAAAACCAGTGCGCCGGTGAGCGGATCATAGCTTTTGTCGAAGGTGCCGCCGGTGGCAATGATGCGCAAGCTCATGATGCAGTCTCGGAGATGTCGGTGCGCTGATGATAGCGCGATAAAAAAAAGGAGTGGCTCGGTTGGAACCACTCCTGAAATGCTGAGCAAAGCTGGCGTTGGTCACCTGCCTTGCCCGCCATCCGAGACAAGATGGACCGCCATGGTAAGAGTGGTCAGGCGCAGAAATCCAATGCTAAGTTGGCATGAGTTTATGTGGCAGGTTGCTCTCGATTTAACGAAGGGCTTAATTGGTTCGCAAATCGCACTCTTTATTCAGCATACGAACAGGCTGTGATGACAGTAAACTCTGTTCTGTCGTGAATTCAAGGTCCTCGCCCCAATGAAGCCTGTTGCTCCGGGCACCGTCATCTTTCACCGTTATCGCGGATACGGTGTCATCACTGCCGTCAACTTGATGACAGGCTGGATTTCAGCTCGTTTTGGCAGCGAAGGTCGTACCCTTGATTTGAACTTGTCATGCGACCAGGTGCAGCATGCGGATGGTGAGCCAATTCATTTTCGATCGGCGCCCCCTGACCGCATGCCTCACGGCCGCTTGATGGCGATGATCAGACAACTACATCAAGCGGGCTATCAACGGCTTTATCTTTATAGTTGGCCCAAGCCGTCCGGCTTGCATTGGCGCTGGCACCTCTTCACCGGCCGGCGACAGTGGTATCAGCGTAGCTGGCGCGAGGGTTGGTATGGTTCTGGTGCCGAGTACAACCTGAATCCAGTGATGGGTTGGGGTGATAGCCCCGGTGATTCCGTCAGCGAATTATGTTCTGCGCTAGCGCGATTTGATCCCCAGGGTCTGGCACAAGCATTAGGACGCGATGAAGACCACACACACTGGTTCGCGCAGATGTGTGACGCCTTGCTGCCGGATTATAGTTATGCACTTGGTAGCGACAGGCTCGACGCGGGCTTGCCAGCTTCAATGCCTGTGATTCCATTGCGCGCCAACGTAGCGCCGTATTCAGGACCCGCCTTGCCGTGGCCTCCTGGTTGGCGCGCCCTTTGGTCTGGCGGTCGCTCGCTGCAGACTCTCGTTGATCCTGTCCGATATTGACTGCCGAGCACAGCGCCTCCAACGTCCCGGCTGTGCTCCCGATGCGCGATGGGGTTGCGCCCAGTTTTGCATGGCTGCCATATGGCCCGTGGTCCACACTGGGCGAGTATTTGGCAATTCGTTTTCCCATGGTGCCCGAGCAGGCGTGGCGATTGCGCATGTCACGTGGTGATGTACGTCGCGATGATGGCTTGGCTTTGAATTATGACGATCGCTATGTCGCCGGCTTCCGTATTTTTTACTATCGCGAGCGACTGGATGAGCCACACATTCCGTTTGACGAAGAGGTGCTCTATCAAGACGACGAGTTAATGGTCGTCGACAAGCCTCATTTCGTGCCGGTGACGCCAGGCGGAAAATATTTGCATGAGTCGCTATTAGTGCGGCTGCGTCGCAAAACCCAGCGACAAACTATCTCGCCCATTCACCGGTTAGATCGCGAGACGGCGGGCATCATCATGTTCTCGATGAACCCTGCGACGCGCCCGCTCTGGCAATCGTTATTCCGATTCAAAAAAATTCACAAGATCTATCAAGCGCTGGCGCCGATCAGATCGGATCTGAGCTTTCCGCGGGTAATCGCGACTCGTATCGTACGCGATGAGCAATTCTTTCGCGTCAAGCAGATCCCCGGTGAACCGAACGCGTCTACACATATTGCGTTGCTATCTCAGGCTGAGTCAATTGGCCGCTATGAATTACGGCCTGATACCGGAAAAATGCATCAGCTGCGTATTCATATGAGCACACTCGGTATCCCTATTCTCAACGATCGCTTCTATCCAACGGCAGCGCCGGTTGGCGTGGACGATTACTCCTCGCCACTCAAGCTACTCGCCTGCGCGGTTTCATTTATCGATCCGATTCGGGGTGTCGAGCGTTCATTTGAAAGCAGACGGACGCTGTGACTGAGGCTGACCATCTTTCAGTGGCGCAGAGAGCAAATGTTCCTCGCAGCGCTTTCATTGCATTGGGATTCGCTGCCTTCGGTAGCGGCATGTCGATGCGAGTCGCCGACCCGATGCTGGTTAGGTTGTCCGCCGATTTTTCAGTCGGCTTGGGCGCCGCATCTGCTGTGATCACTGTGTTCAGTATTGCCTATGGATTTGCCCAACTTCTGTTTGGCCCGTTGGGTGATCGCTACGGTAAATATTTGGTGATCTCGATCGACTGCCTGCTATGTTCACTGACCAGCGCGCTTTGTGCTGCCTCGCCCGGCTTGACTGCGCTGTTAGTGGCGCGAATGTTGGCGGGTGCCAGCTGCGCTGCACTGATTCCCTTATCCATGGCGTGGATCGGTGATGTGGTCGAGTACAGTGAGCGGCAAGCCGTGCTAGCGCGATTCATGATCGGGCTTATTTTAGGTAATGGTGTGGGCGTCATGGTGGGCGGATTTTGCGCAGATTATCTGGACTGGCGCTTTCCTTTTTTATTGATTGCGCTGACGTTTCTGATGACCGGTACTTACCTAGCGCGCTTGCGGCCCACGTTGCCACCGCATGCTATGACGCGAGGTGAAATTCACGAAAGCGGCATTCGCTCGCTGTTGAAATCTTTTCGCAAAGTCTTTGCTATTGGCTGGGCAAGGATGGTCTTGTCGAGCGTATTCCTGGAGGGTGCGCTGGTGTTCGGTACGTTGGCGTTCATACCGACGATATTGCATTTACGGTTGGATTTATCTCTCACAAGTGCCGGGTCTGTGGTCATGCTTTTCGGTATAGGCGGCCTTACATTTGCAATTTTTTCACCCATTTTTGTTCGTCGGCTTGGTGAGGGCCGATTGGTTCGTTTTGGCGTTTGTTTGATGGCCCTCGCCATGGTGACGCTAGGGTACAGCCCGGTGTGGTGGTTAAGCTTGCCAGCCTGTTTTTTGTTCGGCTTGGGCTTTTACATGATGCACAACACATTGCAAATCAACGCAACTCAAATGGCGCCCGAGCGACGTGGCGCCGCTGTTGCTGCGTTTGCGTCATTTTTCTTCTTGGGGCAAGCGCTCGGGGTGGGTGTAACAGGCTTTTTGCTTGAAAAGATCGACACCACTTACTTAAGCCTGATTTTTGCGCTCGCTTTGCTGGCTGTTGGTTTGCGATTCGCGAATGCGCATGTACGACGTAGTTGACTAAGTTTGGGCAGGCGTGCGGCTAAGACTACCAACGCTGCAAGCGTGCTAACGAGGCAGGGTCAAAGTCGCTAACTTGCAATTGTTTCGTGTTATATCTCTTCGCTTTCATTTCAAGTTGGTCAATGCAATGAGCTTCCTAACGCTGGACCTGAACCTGCTGCGTGTATTCGACGCCGTCATGACAGAGCAAAACCTGACTCGTGCTGCGCATCGACTCGCCATGACGCAACCCGCTGTCTCGAATGCTGTGAAACGCTTGCGAGACTCGCTCGGCGATGAACTACTGATCCGAACCGCGCATGGCGTTAAGCCGACAGCCAGAGCCGAATCGCTGTGGCCAGCGGTCCGACGAGCTTTAGCAGAGTTAGAAGAAGCAGTGGCGCCACGTACCTTCGAACTAGACAAAGCGCACGCCACATTTCGCATGGCCATGGCCGATGCAACAGCAGGGCTGATACTGCCACCACTGGTCAGGTTGATTGAGCAAATCGCCCCCGGCATCGACGTTCGCATGGTGCCGCTCACCACCCGAGAACCACGACCCATCTTATTGCGGGGTGATGTCGAGCTGGCCGTCGGTTTTTTCCCTGGCGTGGTCGCCCAACTTCAAGGCGCTACAGATACCCCAATCCGACACGAACGGCTCTACTCAGGTCAATACGTGGCTGTAATGCGAAAGCAACATCCCTTGGCTAATGAGCCGCTGACCCTGGATAAGTATTGCCAGGCTAATCACCTGCTGGTGAGCTTTTCGGGCCGCGCGCGCGGTTTGGTGGATGATGCACTGGCAACGCTTGGCAGGGAACGACGAATCCTGCTGACAGTCAATCAGTTCTTTACTGCTGGAAAAGTAGTTGCGGCAACTGATCTGGTCATGGTTATTCCAAAACATTTGATCAATGCCACAGGAATGTCAAATGAGTTGGTCTATCAAAATTTACCGTTTGACTTACCTGAAGTGCACATTGACATGCTATGGCATGAACGTGACGGAAGAAATCCGGGGCATATTTGGTTAAGGGATCAGATAAAAAATTCGGGGCATGCAACGCTGTCAAATTCAGTCCAAAATTTATCGTAGACAGCTGAAACCGGAACGCTATGCATTATCTAGTAAAACATCCTGCGTGGATTTTTTTCTCGCTTGTCTAGCCGTAGCAGTTGAAACCAAAGCTTGCGCTGCTCTGGTAGTTTGATATAAAAGGTTTTATATAAGAATAGTAATAGCTAATAAGGTAGCCGCTTGCCGGTGGATATCCCCGTTTTACCTTTCAATTTCAGAAGCTTAGAGGTTGAATAAAGCTTGTATTAGTTGGTGCAATCACGTGCACGATAAGTGAAGAAAAATTTCGCACGAGGTGTTGGAAGTAGTTATTCAAGTCTTCAGGTAGGTTTATCCAAGCATTTGTCCACAGTATTGCTGTATTTCCGGTAGCAGCAAGCCGTGGCATCGGCTGTTTCGGAGAGTGGTATGCAGTCCAGAGAAAGCGTTGGTCAATTTGATTACATCATCATTGGCGCGGGCACAGCAGGGTGCGTGCTTGCGAACCGTTTAAGTCGAGACAAAGACAGCCATGTTTTGTTGATTGAGGCTGGCGGGAAAGACGACTATCTGTGGGTGCATATTCCGGTGGGTTATTTGTACTGCATCGACAACCCACGCACTGATTGGCGGTTTCGAACTAACGCTGAGCCGGGGCTGAATGGCAGGTCGTTGATTTATCCGCGCGGTAAAGTGCTTGGCGGTTGTTCATCGATCAACGGCATGATTTACATGCGCGGCCAACAACACGATTACGACCATTGGGCCAGCTTGACGGGTGATGATCGTTGGTCATGGCACAACATCTTGCCGGTTTTTAAGCGCTCGGAAGATTACCACGCAGGCGCTGACGAATTCCATGGCGCAGGTGGTGAGTGGCGGGTCGAGCAGCAACGATTGCGGTGGGATGTATTAGATGCGTTTCGTGATGCAGCCGCGCAAACCGGTATACCCACGGTGACCGATTTTAATCGCGGCGACAATGAGGGTTGCGCTTACTTTGAAGTAAATCAAAAAGATGGCTTTCGTTGGAATACCCCAAAAGCATTTTTGAAAGATGCAAAGAGGCAGGGTAATTTGACCATCATGACGGGATCGCATGTTGAAAAGTTGATTCTGCAAAGCGATGAACGCGGTGTTCGATGTTCAGGCGTTGAATTTAGTGGTGGCGGTAAGTTGTGGCGTGCCACAGCCACTGGTGAAACGTTGTTGTGTGAAGGTGCAGTCGGCTCGCCACAAATTCTTCAAAATTCAGGCGTGGGGCCAGCTGAGCTACTACAGCGTCATCAAATTTCACCCATCGTTCCAATGGCCGGGGTCGGTCAAAATTTGCAAGATCACTTGCAATTGCGCTTGGTGTTCAAGGTGACTGGCGCAAAAACCTTGAACACGATGGCTAGTACGTGGTGGGGTAAGGCAGCGATTGCAACAGAGTACCTGATCAAGCGCAGTGGACCCATGTCGATGGCGCCGTCGCAGCTTGGACTGTTTACTCGTTCAGATGCGTCGCAGACGCGCGCCAATATCCAGTACCACGTCCAACCGCTGTCACTGGATAAGTTTGGCGAGCCCTTGCATGAATTCCCGGCCTTTACTGCGAGCGTGTGTAATTTGCGACCTACCTCACGCGGTGCAGTGGAGATCGCATCATCCGACCCGTATCAAGCCCCGAAGATCTCCTTGAATTATTTGGCCACCGTGGACGATCAAAAAGTCGCGGCCGACGCGATACGGCTAACGCGAAAAATTACGCAGGCGCCAGCGCTGCAGCGCTTCGCTCCGCAGGAATTCAAGCCGGGTGAAGGGCTGGTGACCGACGAGCAACTGGTCAAGGCAGCCGGCGATATTGGCACCACGATTTTTCACCCGGTTGGCACGTGCAAGATGGGGGTCAGTCATGACCCGACTGCGGTTGTCGATAGTGAACTGAGAGTTCTTGGTGTCGCAGCGTTGCGTGTAGTGGATGCCTCTGTCATGCCGACGATTACGTCGGGAAATTGCAACTCCCCGGTGATCATGATTGCCGAGCGTGCCGCAGATCTGATTCGCGTAGCCAAACATCAATAATCAATGGGTGGCTTTCCAAGGCCTAAATCCCTGATAATACTGCCTGATTCGGAAAGTAAACACTAACATGGGCCACCGGGCGATGTATGTTGACCAGTCTGGCCGCTGATCCCTACCTATTTCTTGCCGCTGCAGGACTGCTTGCAGGCTTGTTGGACGCAGTCGTTGGTGGTGGCGGGTTGATTCAGGTGCCTGCCCTATTTGGCGTTTATTCGACGGCCGCGCCGGCTACCCTGTTCGGCACCAACAAGCTAGCAAGTATTTTCGGTACAGGCCTTGCCGCGCGCACTTACTGGAAAACTGTGCCAGTGGATTTTTCAGTTGCTTTGCCAGCGACCGTCAGTGCGCTGGTGTTCGGATTTGTTGGCGCTTGGGCGATGTCTAGGGTACCGGGTGACGTGTTTCGAAAAGCGCTTCCGTTAGCGCTAGCACTGGTTGCCGTATATGTTTTCAGGCATAAGGATTTCGGCACGCGCGCCGAAGCCAGAGTTCAGGGCAGGGCAAGAGTAACGGCTGCCGCAGCATTGGGCGCGGGCATCGGCTTTTATGACGGATTTTTTGGCCCGGGGACGGGCAGCTTTCTGGTTTTTTTGCTGGTCAGGTTTTTTGGGCATGACTTTCTGGCGGCGTCGGCATCAGCAAAAATAATCAATGTGGCCTGCAATTTTGCGGCACTTGCTTGGTTTGTCCCCACCACCGAACCATTGTGGGCGGCCGCTGCGCTGATGGCGGTGTCGAACATGCTTGGCGCTTGGTTGGGCGCTCGGTTGGCCATCAAGGAGGGCGCCGCATTTGTACGAAAAGTCTTCCTGCTCGTTGTTGTGGGGCTGATTGCTAAATCAGCTTGGGATGCCTTCGGCCCCTAAATCAAGGCGAATGTTTCACGTGAAACCGTCTGGCATGTGGTCGGCAATCTCAACAGACACGGCATTGTTCCACGTGAAACACCGGTAACTAGGTCGCCGTGCCATTTTCGGCAGTTGCTTGCCTGGCGGGAGCTCTAAATTTTGGGCGCTAAATGCCCGTATAATCCAGCCTCCGTTTGAACATGGTCGTGCCGTCCGAGATGGACTTTCCAGCAGAATTCGATGTGATTGTCGTGGGGGGTGGCCACGCGGGTACGGAGGCGGCGCTAGCCAGCGCCCGCATGGGCCGGAAAACATTGCTGCTCACTCAGAATATCGAGACTTTGGGGCAGATGTCATGCAACCCATCGATAGGCGGCATAGGCAAAGGGCACCTGGTCAAAGAGGTCGATGCGCTCGGCGGCGCCATGGCGATTGCCACTGACGAGGCGGGCATACAGTTCAGGATCTTGAACTCCTCCAAGGGTCCGGCGGTCAGGGCGACCCGGGCTCAAGCCGACAGGGTGCTTTATCGAGCGGCTATCCGGCGCAGGCTGGAAAACCAGCAAAATCTGTGGCTTTTTCAGCAGTCGGTCGATGATTTGCTATTGAGCGGTGATCGGGTGGTGGGCGTACAAACGCAAATCGGCATCCGTTTCAGTGGCCGGGCGGTCGTGTTGACCGCAGGCACCTTCCTTGACGGGAAAATTCATGTGGGCTTGAGCCATCATGCGGGCGGGCGGGCAGGGGATGCGCCGGCGATTTCGTTAGCAGCGCGCCTCAGAGAGCTCAAGCTGCCTCAGGGCAGGCTAAAAACCGGTACGCCGCCACGGATCGATGGCCGCAGCATAGATTTTTCAGTGATGGCTGAACAAGCTGGTGACATTGACCCGGTCCCGGTGTTTTCTGTGATGGGTTCGCCCACCATGCACCCGGCACAGGCCCCCTGCTGGATTACCCACACCAATCAACGCACGCACGACATCATTCGCGGGTCGCTTGATCGTAGTCCCATGTTTACTGGTGTGATCGAGGGCGTCGGGCCGCGCTATTGCCCTTCGATCGAAGACAAGATCCATCGATTTGCCGATAAGTCATCGCATCAGATCTTTCTGGAGCCCGAAGGTCTGACAACCCATGAGTTCTACCCGAATGGCATCTCCACCAGCCTGCCATTTGACGCACAGCTCGCCTTGGTGCGATCCATCGCTGGCCTGGAACAAGCACACATTCTGCGGCCCGGCTATGCGATCGAATACGATTATTTCGATCCCACAGCGCTGAGCGCGTCGCTTGAAACCAAGGCAATCCGTGGTTTATTTTTTGCGGGCCAGATCAACGGCACCACAGGGTATGAAGAGGCGGCTGCACAGGGCATCCTGGCCGGCATCAATGCGGCTCGTCTGGCAAATGGCGAACCGGCATGGACGCCGCGCCGAGATCAAGCCTACCTCGGTGTGCTGGTTGACGATTTGGTGACGCAGGGCGTGCAAGAGCCCTATCGGATGTTTACCAGTCGCGCCGAATTCCGCCTCAGCCTGCGCGAGGATAACGCTGATTCGCGCCTGACCGAGATGGGGCGTCGTTTGGGCTGCGTGGGAGATGCGCAGTGGCTTGCATTTGAGCAGCGCCAGGAAGCGATTGCTCGTGAACTTGAGCGCTTGAAATCAACCTGGGTCAACCCGCGGGTTATCGCGGCTCACGAGGCCGAGCGCGTTGTTGGTAAAGCGCTTGAGCGAGAGTATGCGCTCACTGATCTGCTTCGCCGCCCGAACGTGAGCTATGCCCAACTCATGTCGATGGTCGCTAGCGATGGTCGCCGCTTTGATGAGCCGTCAGTGCCGCAAGACATCGCCGCGCAGGTCGAGATCCAGGTGAAATACGCCGGCTACATTGACCGACAGGCGAAAGAGGTTGAACGACATGAGCACTATGAGCATCTCAGACTACCCGCAGACATCGATTACCAGGCGGTGCCAGCCTTGTCTTTCGAAGTCAGGCAAAAGCTGAATCAGTTCAAGCCCGAGACCTTGGGGCAAGCATCACGCATCGCCGGGGTGACGCCGGCCGCCATCTCTTTGTTGCTGATCCACTTGAAAAAGCGGGGGTTCGCCACCGCCACCGCCACCGCTGCCGACCACGGCAAGAGCGCCGCGTGAATCATGATGCAATCGCAGGGGCTGCATGCCCAACTCGAACATGGAGCTCAGCAACTCGGATTGAAC
>JBJTXC010000240.1:0-7650 GCA_046082065.1 Burkholderiaceae bacterium | reverse complement strand
GGCGTGCAGCGCAGCCACGGCGGCGGCATGGCGGTGAGGAATATCACCTGCCTACCGGCATTGGTTGGCGCTTGGCGCCGTCCGGCCGGCGGGGTTCTACTTTCTTCGGGTGACAGTTTTCCGAAACAAACAGCACTGCTGGAGCGCCCCGACTTGATGCCTGACGATCCAACTCGACCCGCTCGCACCATCAACATGAGCACCATTGGTGATGACTTATTGAGGCCATCCTCGGCAGCGTTCGGCCCTGAAATCACGACCGTGATTGTCTACAACGCCAACCCGGTCGCAGTTGCGCCTGAATCTGCCAAAGTGGCGCAGGGTTTTGCACGAGAAGACCTATTCACCGTCGTACTGGAGCACTTCAAAACAGACACCGCTGATTACGCTGATATTTTGCTGCCAGCGACCACACAGCTGGAGCATGTTGATGTTCATGCGACCTATGGTCATCTCTACATCGTCGCAAACAATGCTGCGATTCAACCGCTGGGTGAGTCCAAACCAAACAGTGAGATCTTCCGATTGTTGGCGATGCGCATGGGCCTGACTGAGCCCTGCTTCAGCGACACGGACGATGATCTTGCGTCACAAGCCTTTAATCCACACAGCACAACCGCTCCCGGATATGACTGGCAAAAAATCAAGCAAGCGGGCTGGGTCAAGTTGTCCATGCCGGACGCGCCATTTGCACAAGGCGGCTTCCCCACGCCATCTGGCAAGTGCGAGTTTTATTCTGAAAAAATGAAACAAGATGGTCTCGACCCATTACCCGATTACATCCCGCCGCACGAATCAACGGTATCTGCCCCAGATCTGGCGACACACTATCCTTTGGCAATGATCTCGCCACCCCAGCGAAACTTTTTGAATACCAGCTTCGTCAACGTCAAAAGCTTGAGAGACACTGAGGGTGAACCGCATTTGGAAATGCATCCAGATGACGCAACTTGCCGTCATATCAATGATGGCGATATCGTGCGCGCGTTCAATCAACGCGGCGACATGGAACTCAAGGCCAAAGTGACCGATGCAGCACGCAAGGGACTCGTCGTTGCGCCGTCCATTTGGTGGAAAAAGCTCGCTCCTGATAACAAAAACGCCAATGAACTGACAAGCCAGCGGTTAACGGACATGGGGCGCGCGCCCACTTTTTATGATGTGCTGGTTCAAGTTGAAAAAGTCATCGTCGAATCAGCTTGAGATGCGAATAGCGTGGCAACATATTTTGCTGATCGCCACCGTCATCAGCGCCACGGCGTGTACCCATCTAGCCTACTACGCGCAGGCAACCCAAGGTCAGCTGGGTGTCATGCGAAGCGCAAAGCCAATCGATACCTGGCTAGCTAATCCTGATGTGAGTGCTGACCTCAAATACCGGCTCACCCGCACGCGCGAAATCCGGCAATTTGCCAGTCGCGAATTAGGTTTGCCAGATAACGGCAGTTACACTCGATACGCCGATCTCAAGCGGCCTTTTGTTGTTTGGAACGTGATCGCAACGCCAGAGCTCTCGATGAAGCCAGTGCAATGGTGCTTCCCGGTGGCGGGCTGTGTTGATTACCGAGGTTATTACGATAAACAAAACGCACAACGATTTGCCGAAGAATTACGCGCCGACGGTTATGAAGTGCGAGTGGCAGGCGTACCCGCCTATTCCACTCTCGGCTGGTTTGATGACCCCGTTTTATCAACCTTCATCTCATACCCGGAGGCGGAGGTGGCGCGTATGGTGTTTCACGAACTTGCGCATCAGGTCGCTTACGCGCCCGGCGACACGCCCTTCAATGAAGCATTCGCGACCACAGTCGAGGGCATTGGCGTGCAGCGATGGCTGGATGCCAATGGTAACGATGAGACCCGCGAACGTTACCAGCAATTCCGAGAACGAAAACAAGACTTCATCAAGCTGCTCAGCAAGTACCGTCTAAGGCTTGAAGCCGTATTCGCCGATGAAATTAGCGACAGCGAAAAGCGGCGACAGAAAGCTGCATTAATCGCATCGCTGCAGCAGGATTATCAGGAAATAAAACAAAACAAATGGCACGGCTTTGCTGGTTACGACCCGTGGTTTAACGAGCCCATCACCAACGCGCACTTTGTTTCAGTGGCAACCTACGAAGAACTTGTGCCTGCATTTCAGTCGCTGTTTGCGCAATCAGGCAATTTACCCAAGTTTTACGCTGAGGTTAAAGCTTTGGCCAAACAAGACAAGGCAAAGCGGCAACAGATCTTGGCAACGCTATTGGCTTCAGGGACGGCGGCGAAGACCGTCGTGCCAACTGCTGCGCCGCAGTAATGCTTTTGGGCCAAATAATTGCAGCAAATCGTGGTATTGCTGCCAATGGTGCTGCAGCGCGCGATTGATACACAGATCAAGCAGACAAGCTTGCCAGATTCCGCTACGATCAGATCAAAAATAAGTCGAACCCTCAATAGTTACCGCCCCCGTGGCTATTGATCTTCGGAGACGGGTTCTGAATACCTGACCTATTAACAAAAAAATCAGGATGCTTTATGGAGAAAATCTGGATTCGTTCCTACCCCACGGGCGTTCCCGCTGAAATCGATTTCACCCGCTATCGTTCACTCGTGCAGTTGATGGACGAAGCCTTTTCCCAGTACGCAAATCGAAATGCTTACGCGTGCATGGGTAAATTCATGACCTACGCTGAAGTTGACGCGCTTTCTAAGCAACTCGGCGCTTGGCTGCAGGGGCAGGGCCTCGCGCGCGGCGCGCGCGTCGCGCTCATGATGCCGAATGTTCTGCAGTATCCGATTGCATTGGCCGCCGTGCTGCGTGCCGGCTACATTGTGGTTAATGTCAATCCGCTTTACACCCCGCGCGAGTTGGAATACCAACTCAATGACTCAGGCGCCGAGGCCATTATCATTCTCGAGAATTTTGCGCATACCTTGGAAAAAGTCATCGCAAGAACGAAGGTTAAAACGGTGGTGTTGGCGAGCATGGGTGAGATGCTCGGCACTGCCAAAGGTTTGTTGGTGAATTTCGTTGTTCGCAACGTCAAGAAATTGGTGCCGGATTTTTCACTGCCGCAAGCAGTTCGATTCAGTGCGGCGTTGCGTGAAGGTGCATCCATGCGCTTGCAGCCGGCATCACTGGGGCACGACGATATCGCATTTTTGCAGTACACCGGCGGCACGACGGGATTATCCAAAGGAGCGATGCTGAGTCACCGTAACGTGATTGCTAACCTCTTGCAAAACGAAGCCTGGTTACAGCCAGCCATGGATAAGCCGCCCAAGGTTGAGGCGCTGGTATTTGTATGTGCGCTGCCGCTTTACCATATCTTCGCGCTGACCGTCTGCTGTTTGATGGGTACGCGATTGGGTGGCATGAATATTCTGATTCCCAATCCACGCGATATTCCCGGTTTGGTCAAAGAGTTGAGCAAGCATCGATTCAATATGCTGCCTGCTGTGAATACTCTTTACAACGCTTTACTGAATCATCCAGACTTTGCCAAGTTGGATTTCTCGTCGCTCAAGTTATGTAATGGCGGCGGTATGGCGGTACAAAAAGCCGTGAATGATCGCTGGCGCGCGGTCACGGGTAAAAGCATCATCGAAGGTTACGGCTTGTCAGAAACAGCACCGGTCGCGACTGCAAATCCTGCCGACGCCGACGAATTTACCGGCACGATTGGCTTGCCTTTGCCATCGACTGATATCGCCATCCTTGATGATGCCGGCCAAGAGCTACCGATAGGGCAGCCCGGCGAGATTGCGATTCGCGGCCCGCAAGTCATGGAAGGCTACTGGGAGAAACCGGAAGAGACCGCCCGAGTCATGACGCGCGAGGGTTTTTTCCGATCGGGCGATATCGGGATTATGGATGAGCGTGGCTACGTCAGTATTGTCGATCGCAAGAAAGATATGGTGCTGGTGAGCGGCTTCAATGTCTATCCGAATGAGGTCGAAGCGGTCGTCGCAATGCACCCGGGCGTATTGGAGTGCGCTGTCATCGGCGTACCTGATGATCAAACCGGCGAAGCAGTCAAATTATTTGTAGTCAAGCGAGACCCGTCACTGACCGCTGATCAGATTCTGGCGTTTTGCGAGTCGCAACTTACTGCGTACAAACGACCCAAACAAATCGAGTTTCGTCGTGAACTACCAAAGACGAACGTGGGAAAGATTTTACGTCGCGAGCTACGGCAAGCCTAGTCCAACGTCGGCAGTGGCTGCGGCTTTCTGTCGTCACCTACTTTCACATAAGTCAAGGTTGCCTCGGTGACCTTGACAATCTCCGACTGCAAACGATTGCGCTCGGCGTAGACCTCAACAGTGACTGTCACCGATGTCGTACCCGTCTTGATGATACGTGCGTAGAACGACAGCAAATCGCCTACAAACACGGGTTGCTTGAACAAAAATGAATTAACCGCAACCGTACCAACACGGCCGTTGGCGCGGCGCACTGCAGGGATCGCCCCGGCGATATCCACTTGCGACATGATCCACCCGCCAAACACGTCACCATGAATATTGGCATCAGCAGGCATCGGCATCACCCTGAGCGTGGGCATCCCTTCTGGCAAGCGGTTGCTGGTCGCGTCTTGCATCTCTACTCCTGAAGCGAGGTCTTGGTCACGATAAAATCGCATCTTTGGTCTTACTGGCCAAGCATAACCCAGCCACCCACGAGTGGCCGACTCTGCATGCGACATCGCTCCGGTCTTCAATCTGACCCACCCGCTAATCAGTCCACCCGAAACGACTGGGCCACACTCCAGACCCTCATACCCTACCTCTGGGAATGGAAGTGGCGCGTGATATTCGCGCTAGCCTGTTTGGTGATGGCCAAGCTGGCCAATGTCGGTATTCCAATGGTCTTGAAAGAGATTGTCGATAGCTTGACGCCGTCCGCCCAGACCGAGCACATGGTCTTGATACTACCCGCGGCGCTATTGATTGCCTACGGCCTGCTGCGACTATCGACTACCGCCTTCACCGAGCTACGTGAATTCTTTTTTGCGCGAGTGACCCAGCGAGCTGTACGCAATATTGCACTGAAAGTGTTTCGGCACTTGCATTCGCTGTCACTGCGCTTTCATCTCAACCGACAAACTGGTGGCGTCACTCGCGATATTGAGCGCGGCACGCGCGGCATTTCGACCTTGGTGTCGTATACGCTGTTCTCGATCTTGCCGACCTTGGTTGAGATTTCCTTAGTGCTGGGTTATCTGTTGCTACAGTATGACCTGTGGTTTTCTGTGATTACAGTCGTCGCATTAGGAATTTATATTGTTTTTACTGTCGTTGTAACTGAGTGGCGCACACATTTTCGGCGCACCATGAACGAGCTGGATTCAAAAGCTAACGTGCGTGCGATTGATTCTTTGCTCAACTACGAAACTGTCAAGTATTTTGGCAACGAAGCTTACGAAGCCAAACGCTATGATGAAGGCCTTCAACGTTTTGAACTCGCTGCTGTTCGCTCGCAAAATTCTTTGTCGCTACTCAACACCGGGCAATCGCTGATTATCGCCACCGCCGTTACCTTAATGCTATGGCGTGCGACACAAGGCGTGATCGCCGGTACGATGACTCTGGGCGATCTGGTGCTAGTCAACGCATTCATGATTCAGCTATATATACCGCTGAACTTTCTCGGAGTGATTTATCGCGAATTAAAACAAAGCCTCGCAGATATCGAGCGCATGTTCGCTTTGTTAGATCAGCATAAAGAGGTCGCTGATGCGCCAAATGCACAACCATTAAACGTTGAATCGGGCGAGCTTCGATTCCGTCAGGTTGATTTCAGTTACGAGCCCAATCGCCAGATATTGTTTGATGTGGATTTCAGGGTGGCGGCAGGCACAACCACGGCTGTGGTAGGTCACAGCGGCTCGGGTAAGTCGACATTAGCCCGATTGCTGTTTCGTTTCTATGATGTGAATCGCGGTGCAATCTTGATCGATGATCAGGATATTCGTGATGTGACACAAACCTCTCTTCGGCAAGCGATCGGCATCGTGCCGCAAGATACGGTCTTGTTCAACGATACGATTGCCTACAACATTGCCTATGGCAAGCCGGGCGCAGGGCAGGAAGAAATTGAAGCATCAGCGCGCGCCGCATTTATTCATGACTTTATCGTGAGCCTTCCCGAGGGTTATCAGACTATGGTGGGTGAACGTGGCTTGAAGCTATCCGGTGGTGAAAAACAACGGGTAGCAATTGCACGAACCCTATTGAAAAATCCGTCGATTCTCGTGTTCGATGAGGCTACCTCGGCGCTTGATTCTCAGGCAGAGCAAGCAATACAACAGCAGCTCAAGGAGATTGCGCGCAACCGAACTACGCTGGTTATTGCGCATCGCTTGTCCACGATCGCCGATGCGCAGCAAATTCTCGTGATGTCGCAGGGGCGTATTGTCGAGCGTGGTACCCACACTGAATTACTCGCCAAGCGCGGGCTGTATGCCGATATGTGGGAGCGCCAGCAGGTGCGTGGCGATGAGTTAAGCATCTCAGACGTAGTGGTGCCAACAGCGCTTGCAAGCGGCCTAACGAGGTAAGTTCTAAACCTTGGCTTGTGGCCGGCTCCGGTAAAATCACGACCAATGAACGCCTCCACGACACTCACGCTCACCCGTCCTGACGACTGGCACGTGCATTTGCGCGATGGCATGGTACTGGCAGACGTCGTTCCTCATACAGCCAAGCAGTTCGCGCGCGCTATCGTCATGCCCAACTTGAGGCCGCCCGTCGTCAACATTGCGATGGCAGCCGCCTACCGTGATCGAATTCTTGCGGCGGTGCCCGATGGCGTGTCTTTCGAACCGCTGATGACGCTTTATCTCACTGATAATACGGCGCCGGATGAAATCCGACGTGCGGTTGATAGTGGCTTCGTGCACGGCGTCAAACTTTATCCTGCGGGCGCCACCACCAACTCGGATGCTGGCGTGACTGACTTGCGTCACTGTATGCGTACGCTGGAGGCCATGCAGGAAAGTGGCTTGCCACTGTTAATCCATGGCGAGGTCACTGACCATACCGTCGATGTATTCGATCGCGAGGCTGTTTTTATTGATCGAATATTGCAGCCACTCAGAAAATCGCTGCCTGAATTGCGCGTGGTATTCGAACACATCACCACCAAAGATGCCGTTGACTATGTGCGTGATGCAGAAGGTGATATTGCAGCCACCATCACTGCGCACCACCTCATGTACAACCGTAATTCGATTTTCCAGGGGGGTATTCGTCCCCACTATTACTGCTTACCTATACTCAAGCGTGAAATCCATCGCCAAGCATTAGTCGAAGCAGCGACATCCGGTAGCCAGCGATTTTTTCTTGGCACTGACTCAGCACCCCATCCAAAAGGACTGAAAGAGCATGCATGTGGATGCGCAGGCTGCTACACCGCCCTGCATGCCATGGAGTTGTATGCTGAAGTGTTCGAAGCTGCCCACGCGCTCGATAAACTCGAGGGCTTTGCGAGTTTCTTTGGCCCGGATTTTTATCGCTTACCCAGAAATCAGACTCAGGTGACGTTGAAAAAAGCTGAATGGATTATTCCTGCTGAGCTCAGTTTGGGCGATACCACCTTGGTGCCGTTGGATGCCGGGCGCACGCTGGCGTGGAAGTTAGTTTGATGCCCTATGCCGCGCACAT
>JBJTXC010000239.1:0-2679 GCA_046082065.1 Burkholderiaceae bacterium | reverse complement strand
GGATACCGAAGTCGGTGCGCGTGTGGCTGCCAATGACAGCAAGCGCTTGGCTGGTGCCCGGGGCAAGGCGGTGATTCCATCGTTTTTGGTGATGGGGCGCGACTGATCTCTTAATTTTTTTCGGAGTGCACTGGATCCCGGCCTTCGCCGGGATGACTTTTTTGGGGCCTTCACTTCTGCAAGGCCTCGAACGACACCTGAAAGTCACTGGATCCTGGCCTTCGTCAGGATGAATTTTCTGGGGCTAAATATCCCAACGGCGTCATCCCGGCGAAGGCCGGGATCCAGGTAATCTCAAGTAGCTTGGTTAATGACGCCCCTAGCTAACAGCTTCGCGTCTTTTACTTCTTGTCTGCGCCTTTTTTACCGCCACCTTTATCATCCGGCGGGGGTGGCGGTGGCGGCGTGCCATACAGCAGTATCGCAACTTCACGATTTGTCTCGGCAAACGACTCGAGCAAGCCATCAATCATCGCTGCAATCGTCGCGGAGTCTGCACTGCCTAGCCATTGCTCGCGGTTGTTGCGCATCACGATCAATTGCTCAGCCGAGCAATCGGGCGCTTTCTTTTTGAGCCAGGCGATGGCTTTGGTACGACGGGTTTTTTCATCGGTGTTGTCGATGCCAATAGCGCGAAACTCAGCCACAGCACACGAGGGCGCTTTGAATGGCCCGGTCTTGACGGGTGGCGGTGGTGGTTCTTCTTTGCCTTTTTTACCAGGCTTGGGTGCGGGCGCCGGGTCTGCCTGTGCGGTTTGAGTCTTGGCTGGCTCGGCTTTGGTGTCTGCTTTGGCAGGCGCGGGTGGCGGTGCAGCGGCGTTCGGTGTGGCTGCCGGTGCCGAGGGCGCAGCTACACCACCCTTGGCGGGCGCTGTAGCCGCTGCGTTGGGCGTTGGGCGTGCAGCCGGGATGGCAGTCTGGTTATCGACAGCTTTGGATGCCGCCGCATTGGGCGCGGCCGGTGCTGCAGTATTTGCAGCAGGCGCTGCCGGCGCGGCGGTCTGCGCATACGCCTGGCTGCAGCATAGCGAGATCAACAACAGCGCGAGTCGGGTCATGGTGTTGGCGCTTAGTTTTGCCCCGGTCCGCCCTGGAACTGTACGGTGATACTGATGCGACGGTTGCGTGGGTCGGCAGGATTATTCGGAATGTAGGGTGCGGTATCAGCCACGCCCTCGATTTTGTCGAATCGGCTCTCGGGTATGCCAGCACCTTCCATGATGCGTCGCGTGCTCTCTGCACGGTCGCCAGACAGCGACCAGTTACTGCGGACACCATCGTCATACGCCAGGCTGTCGGTGTGCCCGCGTATCGCAATCTTGTTTGGCATGCCCGCCACCGATTTCGCGACTTCGCGAATCAGGGTGAAGGCTTTGGGGTCCATACGCGCATTGCCGAGGCCGAACATTGAAAAATCTGCTTTATCAATCACCTCGATACGCAAGCCATCTTTCTCGCGTATGAATTTAACTTGGTCTTTGATTTTGTCGAACTGCGGGTTCTGCTGGATTTTTTCTTTGACCTCTTTTTCCAGCTTGTCGAAGTTTTTCTTGTCATTTTCTGCCGCGATGCGCTGCTTCTCGGCCTCGGACAACTCGCTCGGATTCATGTCGTTCTTTTCATCCTTGGAGTCGCCGGCACCGCTTTGCTTGCCGCCTTCGAGACGCGGAGTCTCGCGCTCAAACAAGCTGGTCTGCTGGCCGGCGTACGGCATGCCATCGGGGTCGGTAATCGAGTTGCCGCCCATGATGCCGCCGGTACCCGCCAGCTTGCTGACGCTGGCCATACTGTGCGACATGGGCTTGAAGTAGTCGGCGATGCTCTTGCGCTGGTCTTCGGTGGTGGCACCCAGCAGCCACATGAGCAGGAAGAACGCCATCATGGCGGTCATCATGTCGGCCAGCGCGATTTTCCAGGCACCACCATGCGCACCGGCGTGACCGGCCTCGATCATCTTTTTCTTGACGACCGGTTCTAAGGGGGCGGCTTCGGCGGCCGCGCCTTCGGCGGGTTTGTCGGCTGGTTCAGCCATGTCTGCTACCTAAAATCGTTATGAAAGAGAATCGACAGTCGCGTCGCAAATTCAAGCGCTATGGGCGTTCGAGTGGGGATGCAAACCGCCCCAATCACGCACCGCGCTCTGCGCTGCCATTTCTGCAAGATAATACCGGAACTATTGCTCAGCGGAACGTTTTGAAAGGCGATTACCTGTGCAGAACGCTTCGCTCCGCCCCTGACAATCTCTGATGCCAACCATCATCTCGCCCACGCGTTTGCCGGCCGTTTTTTTGCTGATCTTGCTGTCGGTGATGCCGTTCATGCCGTCGATTGCGGTCGGCGCCGACAAGCCGCGTGATGCTGCATCAGGTGCTAACGCCGCTGCACCCGCAGTGACGCCGGCAGTTGCATCCGCAGTTGCACCCACCATCGCATCAGAAATCGCACCCGAAGCGGCGACTGCATCCAACACCAAGGCCTTGGTTCAGGCGCGCAAGTGGATGGTGGCATCCGCCAACCCGCTCGCCAGCGAAGCGGGCCGGGATGTGCTGCGCGCTGGCGGTAGCGCGGTTGATGCCGCTGTTGCGATGCAGATGGTGCTGGCGCTGGTGGAGCCACAATCATCGGGTTTGGGTGGCGGTGCTTTCATGGTCAGCTATGACGCCAAGCGGCGCCGCATCA
>JBJTXC010000238.1:0-13335 GCA_046082065.1 Burkholderiaceae bacterium | reverse complement strand
GAATGACTTCGGGCAATTGGCCAGCATGGCAACGGTACGCGGCTTCATACGCTCCTACGCCAAACTGTTGGAGCTTGATCCGGTGCCGCTGATCGAGATGTTGTCGGGTGAGCCTAACCCAGCCTTCGAACACATGGTTGTGCGACGCCCGCTACCTGCGCCCGGGTTGCGTGGTCGGCAAACCCCACCGCCGCGACGTCGCAAATCGAATCGCCCCTGGACGATGCTGGTACTGCTCGCCGGCGTATTCGTTGCGGTGATTTTCTTCGGCTATCGCGACGCCTGGTTTTCATTGCCGAGCGTCGATGTCGACAAGGTGATAGACGCGCTACCACCATTGACTGGCGGCAGAGAACCCTCATCCACCGAGGCTGAGGCGGATAAGCCTGGCTTGCTCGACTCTTTGGGTGTGGCCACTTCGTCTGCCAGTGCTCTTGAGATCAAGGCGCGAGAGGATAGCTGGGTTGAGGTCACGACCGTCGACAGCGATCGCAGAATCATCTCTCGCTTGATGAAGGCGGGCACGACCGAGTTGGTTGAGGTGAACGAGCCGGTGGTACTGGTCGTGGGTAATGCGGCGGGTGTCGACGCTAGCTTGCGCGGGCAGTTGCTCAACCTGCGCGCAGTCGCGCGCGATAACGTCGCCAAACTGAGTCTCAAGTAAGGAGCCATCATGGACCAGCCTGTCTCGCCGATTCCCTCGGGCCCGATCGCGCGCAAGATCACGCGACAGGCAGTCGTTCGCCATGGCGCGCGTGAGGTGCGCGTGGGTGGCGGTGCGCCGGTGATGGTGCAAAGCATGACCAATACCGACACCGCGGATGCGATTGGCACCGCGATTCAGGTGAAAGAGTTGGCGCGCGCGGGGTCTGAAGTGGTTCGAATTACGGTGAACACCGAAGACGCTGCTGCTGCGGTGCCGGCGATTCGTGATCAGTTGGACAAAATGGGTGTTGATGTGCCGTTGGTCGGTGATTTTCATTACAACGGCCACCTGTTGTTGACGCGTTACCCGGCATGTGCCGAGGCATTGTCGAAGTACCGCAT
The DNA here is from genome assembly GCA_046082065.1 of Burkholderiaceae bacterium. Lineage (GTDB taxonomy): Bacteria > Pseudomonadota > Gammaproteobacteria > Burkholderiales > Burkholderiaceae_D > Pernthalerella. The sequence goes on along the minus strand of JBJTXC010000238.1, from coordinate 12,288 downwards.
CAATCCCGGTAATGTCGGGCAGGGTGCGAAGCGAGATACGCAGTTCGCGCAGATGATCGAAGTCGCAAACAAGTACGCCAAGCCGGTAAGAATCGGCGTGAATTGGGGCAGTCTGGACCAAACACTGTTGGCGCGCATCATGGATGAAAACGCGCAGCGTCGTGAGCCTTGGACTGCGCAAGCCGTGATGTACGAGGCATTGATCACCTCGGCGCTGGATAGCGCACAGCGTGCCGAAGAGCTCGGCATGCCGGGCGACCGTATCGTGCTGTCTTGCAAGGTGTCGGGTGTACAAGATCTGATTGCGGTGTACCGCGAGCTTTCAAGGCGTTGTGATTACCCGCTGCATCTTGGACTGACTGAAGCCGGCATGGGTAGCAAGGGTATCGTTGCATCGACTGCGGCGATCGGTGTGTTACTGCAAGAGGGTATTGGCGACACCATACGTGTTTCGCTTACGCCCGAGCCGGGTGGCGATCGCACCAAGGAAGTGATCGTTGCTCAAGAGATTTTGCAGACCATGGGTTTGCGCAAGTTCACGCCGATGGTGATTGCCTGCCCGGGCTGTGGTCGTACTACATCCACCGTGTTTCAGGAGCTCGCCGATCAAATTCAAAGTTATCTGCGTGAGCAAATGCCGGTGTGGAAGACTTCTTACCCGGGGGTCGAAGAGATGAACGTGGCGGTGATGGGCTGTATCGTGAATGGCCCGGGTGAGTCCAAACACGCCAACATCGGCATCAGTTTGCCCGGCACGGGAGAATCTCCTGCGGCGCCGGTGTTCATTGATGGCCAAAAATCAGTCACGCTGCGCGGCGAGCGAATCGCAGAAGAGTTTCAATCCATTGTTTCGGATTACGTAAAGACCCGCTATGGCAGAGAATAAAAAAGAAAAAATCCTTGGGGTTAAGGGCATGAATGATGTCTTGCCCGACGATGCACCACTTTGGGAGTTATTCGAGAACACAGTTCAATCGGTATTGCGCAGTTACGGCTACCAACAGATTCGCACGCCGATCGTCGAGCCGACTAACTTGTTTGCGCGCGGGCTCGGCGAGGTGACCGACATCGTTGAAAAGGAAATGTATTCCTTCACCGACAGCATGAATGGCGACCAACTCACCCTGCGGCCTGAGTGCACCGCGGGGGTGGTGCGCTCGGTGCTTGAGCACAACCTGATCTACGACGGCCCCAAACGCTTGTGGTACGCCGGCCCGATGTTTCGACATGAGCGCCCGCAGCGTGGGCGCTATCGACAGTTTCATCAGGTGGGCGCCGAGGCGGTTGGTTTCGTCGGCCCGGATATCGACGCCGAGTTGATCATCATGTGTCAACGCTTGTGGGATGACCTTGGCCTGAGTGGTGTTCGGCTTGAGATTAATTCGATTGGTGATGCGGATGAGCGTCACCGCCACCGCACTGACCTGATCGCTTACTTCGAAAAGAATAGCGACGCGCTCGATGCAGAGGCAAAACGACGTCTGCATACCAACCCGCTACGGATACTCGATACCAAAAACCCGGCGATGCAAGAGCTCGTGAATCAAGCACCCAAACTGCTTGATTACCTCGGTGACGCATCGCGTTCGCATTTTGAAGGCGTGCAGCGACTGCTCGACGCCAACAACATTCGCTTCAGCATTAATCCACGGCTGGTACGTGGCATGGATTACTACAACCGTACTGTGTTCGAATGGATCACGGATCAATTAGGTTCACAAGGCACGGTGTGTGGCGGCGGTCGCTATGACCCCCTGGTCGAGATTTTCGGCGGCAAGCCCACGCCCGCGGTTGGATTCGCCATGGGTGTGGAGCGGTTGCTCGAACTGATGCGCGCAAATACTGCATCGCCGATCGCGGGTCAGTGCGATGTCTACCTGGTTCACCAAGGCTCGGCAGCGCAGACGCAAGCATTTGTATTGGGCGAGCGCTTGCGCGATGCCGGTCTGGATGTTGTGCTACATTGCGCGGCGCTCGGCGGCGCGGGCAGCTTCAAATCGCAGATGAAGCGCGCCGATGCCAGCGGTGCCGCCTATGCACTGATTCTCGGTGACGATGAAATCGCCAAAGGCGAGGCCACCATCAAGCACTTGCGCGAAGCCGAGATGACAACGAACCAGCGCCCGGTACCGTTTGATCGTGTGGTCGATTACCTGATCGATCAAATCGTCGGCGACGCCGATCATGATCACGGGCACTTGCACGCTGGTCAGATTCATACCCATCACTGATATTGAAGCAAAGCTATGGCATACGATCACCAAGAGCAGGAACAAATCGCCACCTTGAAAGCGTGGTGGGACAAATACGGCAATCTGGTGACCTGGCTGGTGACTGCCGTGCTGGTTGCCTATGCCTCGTGGACCGGTTGGAATTATTGGCAGCGATCGCAATCAGCCAAAGCAGCGGTGCTATACGAGGAGTTGGTCAAAGCAGTCGAGTCGAATGACGCGGCAAAGCGTGCTCGTGCGTCGGCAGACTTGAAAGATAAATTCAATGGCACCGCTTATGCGCAGATGGGCGCGCTGGTGGCAGCGCGGGCGGCATTTGATGCAGCAGACCTCAAGGCAGCAAAAGCCGAACTGTTGTGGGTCGCAGAGAACGGCAAGAACGACGAATTCAAAGCCATCGCACGGATACGACTCGCTGGGGTATTGCTGGATGAAAAAGCCTACGACGAAGGTCTGAAAACCCTTGCTGGAGATTTTCCGGATCAATTCGCCGCACTGGTGGCAGACCGCAAAGGCGATTTGTACTTTGGGTTGAACAAGCTGGATGACGCGCGCGCCGCTTATCAAACGGCGCTTGAAAAAACCGAGGTAAAGAACCCGGCGCGTTCGCTGATTCAACTGAAGCTCGATGCAGTCGGTGGCTCGCCGAGCAAGGGATAAGAAGGAAAGATTAATGAATACCTTGCAGCGCGGCGTGCGACTCGCCTGTTTACTGTTAGTCACAACGCTGGCCTCGTGCTCGATGTTTTCGAGCAAGAAGCCGCGGGTTGAGCCTGCGCCTCTGGTCAACTTCAAGCCCTCGCTGACGGTGCGTACGCTGTGGCAGGCTGATTTGGGTCGTGCCGGCACACCTTTCCTGGCACCGGTATTCACTGACGGCAAAGTGTATGCAGCAGGCTCGGACGGCAAAGTCGTGGCCCTCGACGCAGCCAGTGGCCGCCAGGTGTGGTCTGTGACAGTCGATGCAGATATCGCCGCCGGCGTCGGCGCTGATGCTGCCACGGTTGTTGTGGCCAGCGCGCGAGGTACCGTGTTCGCATTTGATGCCGCCACCGGCAAGCAGCGCTGGAAGGTCAAGGCCTCGACCGAGGTGTTGTCTGCACCTGCTGTCGGTAGCGGTGTGGTGGTGGTTCGCAGTATGGACAACAAGATTGTTGCCTATGACGTTGAATCGGGTGAGCGTCGCTGGGTCGTGCAGCGCACGGCACCGGCATTGGTGCTGCGCGCCGCGCCTGGCATTGTGATCAATGATGGCGTCGCATTTATTGCTTTGCCCGCGGGCCGACTGCTGGCGATTAACACCGCGACGGGTACAGCGCGTTGGGATGCGCCGATTGCTGAGCCACGTGGCGCGACTGAGCTGGAGCGCGTGGCGGATGTGTCTGGCATGCCCGCGCTGCTTGGCCGAGAAGTCTGCGCAACTGCTTATCAAGGCCGTATTGCATGCGTCGACACCGGCAACGGTAGCCTGAGATGGGCGCGCGGGTTTTCAGCCGATGTTGGTCCGGCGATGGATCAGCGCTACGTGTTTGCGGCAGATGAGCTGGGTTCGCTTGCAGGTTTTTCGCGTGATACCGGTGGTAGCCTGTGGCGCAGCACGGCATTGCGCGGACGAGGCCTGTCGGCACCCGTGTCGTTTGGTCGCGCGGTGGTCGTCGGCGACAAAGAAGGCTACCTGCATTTCTTGTCGCGCGAGGAGGGCGCCATGCTGGCTCGTACCAGTTTGGGTGCGCAGGTCCGTGCGGCACCGATCGTGACGGGCGCTAATCTGGTCGTGCAAACGGTCGAGGGCAAACTGATCGCGCTCACCACCGAGTAATCTCAACAAGCTGTTCTGCGTCGACGCGGCGCGCAACCCGGCCCAGACCGGATCCGAGACACACCATGAAACCTGTGATCGCCTTGGTCGGGCGGCCGAACGTTGGCAAATCGACTTTATTCAATCGCATGACGCGCTCGCGCGACGCCTTGGTGGCCGACTTTCCGGGGCTGACGCGTGATCGCCATTACGGTGAAGGCCGCATTGGCAATCGCCCGTTTTTGGTGATTGATACCGGTGGCTTTGAGCCGGTTGCCAAGGACGGCATATTGCGCGAAATGGCGAAGCAGACGCGACAAGCAATCGCTGAATCAGACATTGTGTTGTTCATGGTCGATGGCCGCCAGGGACTCACGCCGCACGATAAAACCATTAACGACTTTTTGCGCAAAGCAGGGCGTAAAGTGATTTTGGTGGTGAATAAATCCGAGGGGATGCGATACACCAGCGTTGCGTCGGATTTTTATGAACTTGGTTTGGGTGACCCAAGTGTAATTTCAGCTGCCCATGGCGATGGTGTAACTGATCTGGTGGAGTCTGCGCTGGATGCGCTGGTTGAAAATTCGGTCGCCGAGCTAATTGAAGATGCAGGTGATGCATCGGATCAACCAGCACCGCGCGGCACGCGTATCGCGATTGTAGGTCGACCGAATGTCGGTAAATCAACGATGGTGAACGCATTGCTTGGCGAAGAGCGCGTGATTGCGTTCGATATGCCCGGCACCACGCGCGACTCGATCGAAGTACCGTTCGAGCGCGATGGTCGTCACTACGCATTGATTGATACGGCAGGTATACGGCGTAAAGGTAAGGTATTCGAGGCGATCGAAAAATTCTCGGTGGTCAAAACCCTGAAGTCGATCGCTGATGCGAATGTGGTGCTGTTGCTGCTGGATGCGCAGCAGGATATTTCCGAGCAAGATGCGCACATTGTAGGCTTCGTGCTGGAGGCAGGCCGCGCGCTGGTGGTGGGCGTGAACAAATGGGATGGCCTGAGTCAAGACCAGCGCGAGCACATTAAACGAGAGATTGAGCGCAAGCTTTCATTCTTGTCGTTTGCCAAAATGCATTTCATCTCTGCCGCCAAGGGCACCGGCATTGCACCCATGATGAAATCAATCAATGCGGCGTATGAAGCAGCGATGAAGAAACTGCCAACACCGCAATTGACGCGCGCGTTGCAAGAAGCTATTGATCACCAGCAACCGCGTCGCAAGGGCTCGGTTCGTCCCAAACTTCGTTACGCCCATCAAGGCGGTCAAAATCCGCCGGTCATCGTTGTGCACGGCAACGCATTAGATGGTATCGATCCGAGTTACAAGCGGTATCTGGAGAAACATTTCCGCGAGAGCTTCGGGCTGATTGGCACGCCTTTGCGGATAGAGTTTCGCTCTGGAAAAAACCCTTTTTCAAAGGCGGATTAGCGAGGGTTTTGTGCGACGCCGTTTGCCAGCAAGCGGGAAAATCGATTACATTCATGGATGCCAGTGATTGGGGCGTTCACCTCCGTCAAACGTGAAAAATAATCCGCTGAACTTATAAGAATACGGAGCATCCATGAGCAACAAAGGGCAACTGCTGCAGGATCCATTCCTCAACGCCTTACGAAAAGAACACGTGCCAGTGTCTATCTATCTAGTTAATGGCATCAAACTTCAGGGGCACATCGAATCATTTGATCAGTACGTCGTGCTGCTTCGCAACACGGTCACGCAAATGGTTTACAAGCACGCAATCTCTACCGTGGTGCCGGCGCGTGCGGTCAACCTTCAGCAAGCCACATCAGAGTCCGAGTCTGAGTAAGTCGTTGTCGCCTCGTGACCGCCGGTCCGAGGCTGCCTGATGCGCGCGGTTCTGGTCGGTGTCGATTTTGGCAAGGGGGACTTCTTTGCCAGTTTGGAAGAACTCGGCTTGTTATCAAAATCTGCGGGTGCCGAGCCGGTGGCTGCCGTCACCGGCAAGCGCAGCAGCCCGGACGCGTCGCTGTTCGTCGGCACCGGCAAGGCCGACCAAATTGCCGAGACCTTGGCTGACCTTGACGCCGAGCTGGTTATTTTCAATCACCCCTTGTCGCCAGCCCAGCAGCGCAACCTTGAGCGCCATCTGAACACCCGTGTTGTCGACCGTACCAGCCTGATTCTCGATATCTTTGCGCAGCGTGCGCAGAGCCACGAAGGCAAGGTGCAGGTTGAGCTCGCCCAGTTACAGCACTTGGCCACCCGTCTGGTGCGCGGCTGGACCCACCTTGAACGCCAAAAGGGGGGTATCGGCCTGCGTGGACCAGGAGAAACTCAGCTGGAAACCGATCGTCGGCTGATCGGCGAGCGCGTCAAGATGTTGCGCGCCAAGCTGGAAAAACTGCAGCGACAGCGCCTGACGCAGCGACGCGCGCGCCAGCGCAGCGAAACATTCTCGGTATCGCTGGTCGGGTATACCAATGCCGGCAAGTCGACACTGTTCAACCACATGACCAAAGCCGGGGTGTACGCGGCCGACCAATTGTTTGCAACGCTGGATACGACATCGCGCCGCATGCATCTGGGCGAGGCTGGCAATATCGTGCTGTCCGACACTGTGGGTTTCATTCGCGAGCTGCCGACGCAACTGGTGGCGGCGTTTCGCGCCACGCTGGAAGAGACGATTCATGCTGATCTGTTGCTGCATGTCGTCGATGCCGCGAGCCCGGTGCGAGACGAGCAGGTCGCACAGGTGAATGAGGTGCTCGCCGAGATAGGCGCTGATCATATTCCTCAGATTTTGGTCTGGAACAAGATCGATCTGGGCGGGCATACCCCCGGCGTGGAATATGATGAATATGATAAAATTCGGCGTGTTTTTGTCAGTGCGAGAACCGGCGAAGGCATCGATTTGCTTCGCAGCGCGATCGCCACTTGCGCACAACTCGCTCACCGACCGCGGAACACCACGGCATGTTCGGATCCATAAGAAAAAAATTCGGCCTGATATTTTCCCTGAACGATCCTCGCTGGGGTCGTGGTTCACAGGACAACGACGGAAAAGAACCTCGTCAAAACGGTCGACCGAATGACGGCCCGCCTGATCTTGATCAGCTGTGGCGCGAATTCAATCACCGCATCAATCGTCTGCTACGTGGTAAAGGTGGTGGCGGTGCCGGTGGCGGTTCATCCAATGATGGTGATGATGATGCCCGCAACGCGGGTATAAGCGCTGGTGTTGCCGGCGCGGTGATTGTTTTTCTCTGGCTGGTGAGTGGTTTCTTCATTGTGCAGGAAGGCCAAACCGGCATCGTGCTGACGTTTGGTAAATACAGCCATTCGGCACAACCGGGTTTCAACTGGCGCTGGCCGTATCCCATACAGACACAAGAAACCGTCAATCTCTCGCAGGTGCGTACGGTCGAAGTCGGCTACCGCAGCAATGTGCGCAACAAGCTGGCGCGTGAGTCGCTGATGCTGACTGACGACGAGAACATCATTGATATTCAATTCGCGGTGCAATATCGATTGAAAGACGCCTCGGCGTGGGTATTCAATAATCGCGATCAAGAAGAAACCGTCAAGCAAGTCGCTGAGACTGCCATACGTGAAGTGGTTGGTAAATCCAAGATGGACTTTGTGCTATACGAAGGGCGCGAGAAGGTGGCTTTCGATACCAGCACCTTGATGCAGCAGATTCTTGATCGCTACGCCACCGGTGTGTTAGTGGCGAACGTCACCATGCAGGCAGTGCAACCGCCAGAACAAGTGCAGGCGGCATTCGATGATGCGGTCAAAGCCGGGCAGGACCGCGAGCGTCAAAAAAATGAAGGCCAGGCGTACGCTAATGATGTGATCCCCAAGGCGCGCGGCGCGGCTTCACGTTTGATGCAAGAGTCCGAGGGTTACCGCGCACGTGTGGTGGCCAATGCCGAGGGTGAGGCGTCACGATTCAACAAGGTGCTGGTTGAATACCAACGTGCGCCAGGTGTAATGCGCGACCGTTTGTATATCGAAGCCATGCAACAGATTTTTGCCAGCACGACCAAGATCATGGTCGACACCAAGAGCAATAACAGCATGATTTATCTGCCGCTGGATAAACTCATTGCTCAAACTGCGGCCGAAGCAGCAGCAGGGGTTGCACCGCCACTGCCTACCACGCCGCCGCCATCTGTATTGAATGAAAGTTCAGCGAGCGATGGCAAGCTCGATAGAAATCGCGAGCGCAGCATGCGTGATCGGGAGAGTCGCTGATGAGTCGCCTGATTTCTTACGTTATTGCAGGGCTGATCGCGTTGGCGATTATGTCGTCGATGTTGTTTGTGGTGGACCAGCGTCAGTACGCGATTGTGTTCGCGCTGGGTGAAGTGAAACAGGTCATCAAAGAGCCGGGCCTGCACTTCAAATTGCCGCCGCCGTTTCAAAACGTGATGTTCCTGGACAAGCGCATCCTGACGCTGGATACGCCGGAGCCTGATCGTTTCATCACGGCCGAGAAGAAAAATATTCTGGTTGATGCGTTCGTCAAATGGCGTATCGCTGACCCCAAGCTTTACTTCGTCTCGTTTAGTGGTGATGAGCGCCGCGCACAAGACCGTATGGCACAAATCGTCAAGGCAGCGCTCAACGAAGAAGTTACCAAGCGCACGGTGCGTGAAGTGATCTCGGGTGAGCGCGGCAAGGTGATGGATGCGATTCGCAACAAGGTGGCCGCCGAGGCGACGCAAATCGGTGCGCAAATTCTTGATGTGCGTTTGAAGCGTGTGGACTACGTCGAGCAGATCAACAACTCGGTGTATGAGCGTATGAAGTCTGAGCGGGTCAGGGTGGCGAATGAGCTGCGCTCGACCGGTGCGGCGGAATCTGAAAAAATCCGTGCTGATGCGGATCGTCAGCGTACCGTGATCCTGGCCGAGGCCTATCGCCAGGCCGAGGCGATCCGCGGTGAGGGTGACGCCAAGGCTGCCCGTATTTACTCGGACGCGTTTGGCAAGAACCCTGAGTTCTACAAATTCATGCGTAGTCTGGAAGCCTACAAAGACAGCTTCAAGACCCGCAGTGATGTATTGCTGATCGACCCGAACTCCGAGTTCCTCAGGTACTTCAAGACCCCCGGCGGCGCCAAGAAGTAAGGTCTGCGGTGGGTTACTCCTTATTGGTCGCGCTCGGCCTGCTTTTTGTGCTGGAGGGGCTTTTGCCCCTGTTGGCACCAAAGCACTGGCGCCAGATGTTCCTGCAAATCGCCCAACTGTCTGACGGTCAGATCCGCTTTTTCGGGCTGGTGGCGATGCTGTTTGGTATCCTCCTGCTCGCTTTCCACCTTTTCACCCTTCCGGTCTGATCCCCGATGCCCAACTGGCTGCTGCCCGAGAATGTTGCCGACGTCTTGCCGTCTGAAGCGCGCAAGACCGAAGAGGTGCGCCGTGCATTGCTCGACCAATTTCGCAGCTATGGCTACGAGCTGGTGGCGCCGCCGCTGTTGGAATACGTTGAATCACTGATGCCTGTGCCAGACCAGGATCTGGATCTGCGCATGTTCAAGCTGGTGGATCAGCTGTCCGGTCGCACCATGGGTGTGCGCGCTGACATGACTATCCAAGTTGCGCGCATCGATGCGCACTTGCTCAACCGTCCCGGGGTGGTGCGGCTGTGTTATGCCGGCGCCGTGCTGCATACGCGTCCCTCGGGATTTCACTCAACGCGCGAACCGCTGCAGGTGGGTGCGGAGATTTACGGCCACGCCGGGCTCGAGGCCGATATCGAGATACAACGCCTGGCGCTGGCCTCACTCAAGCTGGCCGGCTTGTCTGAATTGACGCTCGATCTGTCGCACGCAGGCATTTTGAACGCAATCATTGCGGATGACCCGGTGGCGGTGCGTGAGCGAGCATCGCTGATCACACTGCTGCGCTCCAAAGATAGGCCGGCACTGCACACCTGGGTGGCGCGCTACCCAAGCGCGACGCGTGAAGCCATCCTGGCGCTCAGTTCATTGCAAGGGGGTGTCGAGGTGCTTCAGGCGGCCAAGCAGCGCTTGCCAAACAAGCCAACCATCAGCACCGCGCTTCAAGAATTAGCGCAGTTGGCTGATGCTGCAAACGGTGTGCGTATCAATATCGATCTGGCTGATTTGTCTGGCTATCAGTATGAAAGCGGTGTCACGTTTGCAGTGTACGTGCCGGGCTTACCCAATGCAGTGGCACGGGGCGGACGCTATGACGAAGTGGGCGAGGCCTTTGGTCGCGCCCGACCGGCGACCGGTTTTTCTATGGATTTGCGCGAGATCGTTGGCTTGTTACCGGTGACCTCACCGGTGCCCGCGATCAGCGCACCGTGGCGGCAGGATACGGCCATGCAAACACTGATTGCCGAGTTACGCGAGCAAGGCGAGATCGTGATTCAACATCTGCCGGGTCACCCGCATGATCCGCAGGAGTTTGATTGTGACCGCGAGATTGTCGAAGAAAACGGAAAACTCATTATCAAGCCGCTGCGCTGACTGCAGCAATTACCAGAGACAGAATCATCATGGCTAGAAACGTCGTAGTTATCGGCACGCAGTGGGGCGATGAGGGCAAGGGCAAAGTCGTCGACTGGCTAACCGATCACTCGCAAGGCGTGGTGCGCTTTCAGGGTGGCCACAATGCCGGCCACACCTTGGTGATAGGCGGCCAGAAAACAGCATTGCAATTGATCCCGTCCGGGATTATGCGTGCAGGCGTGGCGTGTTACATCGGTAATGGTGTGGTGCTGTCGGTGCCGGATCTGCTGCGCGAGATCGACAAGCTCGAGGCCTCCGGTGTCGAGGTGGCCTCGCGGCTCAAGGTCTCGGAAGCCTGCCCGGTGATCTTGCCTTATCACACGGCGCTTGATGCGGCGCGTGAAGCGGCGCGAGGTGCAAACAAAATCGGTACCACCGGCAAGGGTATTGGTCCGGCGTATGAAGACAAGGTGGCGCGTCGTGCGATTCGCGTGGCGGATTTGTTGAATGAGCGTCGATTCGAAGAGAAGCTGCGCGAGAACCTCGAGTACCACAACTACGTGCTGGTGCATTACCTCAAGGCCGACGCGATTGATTTCAAAAAAACCTTCGATGATGCGCTTGGCACCGCGCCGCGATTACGGCCGATGGTGACGGATGTCTCGAGTGCATTGCATGCGGCGCATGAAGGTGGCGCGAATTTGTTGTTTGAAGGTGCGCAGGGCAGTCTGCTGGATGTTGATCACGGCACGTATCCGTATGTCACCTCGAGTAATTGCGTCGCAGGCAATGCCGCTGCAGGTGCGGGCGTCGGGCCGAACATGCTGCACTACGTGCTCGGTATTACCAAGGCCTACACCACACGCGTGGGCTCGGGACCATTCCCATCCGAATTGCCGACCGATGCGGGTATCGGGCAGCACCTCGCCAAGGTGGGTTTCGAGTTTGGTACAGTCACTGGACGTCCGCGTCGCTGCGGTTGGTTTGATGCGGCATTACTTCGACGTTCAGTGCAAATCAATGGCGTATCCGGCATGTGCCTGACCAAGCTCGATGTATTGGACGGCTTGGATGCGCTCAAGCTGTGTGTCGGCTACAAGTTGAATGGCAAGTCCGTGGATGTATTCCCGGTTGGCGCCGAAGAGGCTGCCGCATGCGAGCCTATCTACGAAGAGATGCCCGGCTGGAAGCAGCCCACTGTCGGTGCCAGCACCATGGATGCTTTGCCCGCGGCAGCACGCGCATACATCAGTCGTATTGAAGAATTAGTCGGTGTGCCGGTTGATATGGTATCGACCGGACCGGATCGCCGGGAAACGATCGTATTGCGGCATCCGTTTAACGCGCCGCTGGTTTAAGCGAGATGGTCGGCGAGTCGGGTCATCGCTGGGTGGATTGGGATGAATACCACGCACTGATCGAACGCTTGGCCATCATCGTGCATGAATCCGGTTACGCGTTTGATCATGCGCTTTGCCTGGCGCGCGGCGGCTTGCGAGTTGGGGATGTTTTCTCGCGATTGTTTCGCGTGCCATTATCGGTTTTATCAACCAGCTCATACCGCGAGGCGGCTGGCACGCAACGTGGTGAACTGGCGATCGCCAACAGCATCACGTCAAACGCGGGACCACTTTCAGGCCGGGTTCTGTTAATTGATGACTTGGTGGATTCCGGTGTGGCGCTGTCTCAGGTAACCAACTACCTCAAGCAGACATTCCCCAACATCACCGAAATCCGCTCAGCTGTCATTTGGTACAAAGCGTGCTCGGTAACGCGCCCGGATTACTTTGTTGAATA
>JBJTXC010000237.1:0-2822 GCA_046082065.1 Burkholderiaceae bacterium | reverse complement strand
CGCGCCGCGTCAGCGTTGGGTCGATGCCTTGGCCAGCAATGAGCAGGACATTGCCGCGATCGAGCAGGAGACGCTGATTGTTCACGGGCGCGATGATCAGGTGATACCGGTAGAGAGTTCGCTCAGACTTTCCAAGCTGATATCGCGTTCACAGTTGCATGTGTTCGGGCGCTGTGGGCACTGGACGCAAATTGAGCATGCTGCTCGTTTTGCGCAATTGGTTAGCAACTTCCTGTCCGAATCCTAGTTTCGACCCGTCTTGCGAAGCCGCTGGCGGTGTTGGCGCCATCTCGCCGTACGTCGAGTACTGTCTTCGATGGCGCCGCCTTGCCATCAGCCTCGCAAGACGGGTCCCATCCATCTGATTCACTGCTAGCGGTGTTGGCGCCCCTTAGCCGATCCTGAAAATTCGCCAACCTTCACGGGTTTTGCGTAGCGAGAATTTCCATTCGCCGCCACGGCGTTTTGCAAACTGAATAGCCGCTACGCGCGCGCTTTCTGCACGGCGGAAGTCTTGGATCAGGATGCTGTCGCCGACGAACATCTCGCGGAAAGGGTAGAACACGCGCTCGGCCGGCTGGCGTTCTTCCGATGCCTTTTCGATCACGAACATGGTGTGTCTCCTCTCGTCCTCATGCCCGAAGAATCGGACGAAAGGCGGCAAACTTTAGCCGCTAGGCTCGCGTGTTTTCAATTTGCTATTTTCGCCACTTGGCGAAGGCCTCGGCGCCAATCGGGGTGTACTTCTGACGTGAGCTGATCGCGATCACCTTGGGATACACCGGTACGAAGCGCCACTCCTCGCCCTGCGCGAAGAAGCCCTCAGCCCATGCGCCGCATACCACGCCATCTTCACGCAGGTAGGGCTCACGCTGCGACATCTGTTGCTGGAATTGTTGAAGCAATTCGCCGCGACGCCGCTCGGCATCACGCTTGGCGGCTGACGCGTCACCCTCGCTTTCTTTGACGTATAGCTCGGTAAAAATCTCGATACCGCGTTTGAATTCTTTCAGTCGCTTGCCGTCGTCAGTCAGGCTCTCGGCGAATACACTGAAAATCGCCGAGCAGTGCAAGGCTTGCTGCGCTAATCGAGATTCTGGCCCGGCATGAGCGCCTGAAGTCATGCCGATGATCAGCATGAACGCGAATGCCCGCCGCAGCGCAACCAGACTCGCGCACTGCTTGCGCAGGTTGGTGGTCGGGCAGGACGTGTTGTTGCTGATTGATTCGTTCGTTGGGAGCAGCATGCAGGCGTCCTTGGTTGGGCTCGGTTTTGTAGATGTTAATCGAAGCTTTGGATCGGTTCGGTGTCGCTCGATTGCTCACAACAAGTAACTACCCGCCAACGTCAGCAGCTTGCCACCGGTGCGTAATTTGAATCGCGCAACACCTGCGCCGCGTATCGTGTTGACACCGCCGAGATCGAGTTGCTGAATACCGCGTGCTTTGAGCTCTTCTATGGCTTTCCAAAGAATCAGGTTGTGCGCATACGCATCTCGGCCAGCGTCGGTGGTCCAGCCGATGTGATATGTGGCTGAGGCGCCATGCAGAAGAAACATCATTGCGGCCACACGCTCGCGTCCTGCATCAGCGCGCAGGGTCAACAAGGTACTGGCTGCAGCGGTGCGCGTGAGGGTATAGCGCTCGACAAATGCCGGTGGTAATCCATCCAGGCCACGCGCTTGTCGCTGCGCGATATCGGCTTCCAGCAACCAACGAAACTGGTTTAATTGCACACCTACGCGCTGCACCGACAAACCGGATGACTCGCTGCTCGCAAGTTGATGACGCCAGCGGTGCTCAAGATTGGCGCGCAGTTGCTCCATGCTCGGGTTGAGATCAAGCAGCACCGTCGACATACCAGTCACTACGCGCCGCATCTGTGACAAGCCGACCGGTTCACCAGCCACCTGTTCTGGGGTGACCAACATCACACACAAGCCAGACAGTGGCATGGTGGTCTTCAACACGCGATAAACCTGCGACTGTTCATGAATAGCCAGTGGCCTGCGCCAAATCGGCCCGCGTGAGCACAACGCAACTGAGGCCAAGCGACCAAATCGGCGCACGATGAACTGCGCCTGCGCGACTGTCTCGCCATCCAGATCAATTCGCGCGCGAAGCACCGGCACGCCTAAACTCAGCATCGCACTGCCGTACGACCAGTCTTGTTGAAGCGCACCGAGCGCCTCCGCATGCGCTGCGTCCCACTCAGCCAATTGATGACCGCCCCAGTGCACTTGCCATCGATTAGAATCGGTCGTCATTTTTTCAATACTGTCTCAACATGCTTGAACGACTCAAGAACAAGCGCGCTCAACAAACCGTGATGGGATATCGCCTCGAGGAGCCTCGTTTGACTTTGTGGGCTGCGTTCTGGGCGCTGGTTTACCTCGGGCTGCCCGTGGCCGTCGTGGGTTTGGTGCTGGATGGGTTGATTCAATGGGCTACGGGGCAGTGTCTCGGCCTCTGGTGCCATCTCTGAAAGCTGAATGAAACAGGTCGCCGGTGTTTTTTGGGGGTGCACGGATGCGGGTTATTTACCGCATGCGTAGCGCCAGCCCCCGGCGCCACCCGGATTTTTAGTCAACTGATCAACCGGCCCGGGCGTATTCACCTGACCAATCAAGCTGCCTTTTGCCATGGTCTCGGTGTACATCGAATAAGAGATAATTTGCGAGGTCTCTTTGCGGCAGTTGTACTCTTTGAGTAGTTTCATCGAGAGCATGCCTCGCGGACCCGGTTCACGATACGACTGAATTTCCACCACGCGGCGCAAATCGCCATTCTCTGAGATGGTAGAGCTATCGGCATACACCACC
>JBJTXC010000236.1:0-2218 GCA_046082065.1 Burkholderiaceae bacterium | reverse complement strand
ATGTGCGCTACTTCTTCATATAGCGGCGCTCGCTGCTGCATCAATTCTTCGATACGCGCTCTTGGGTCGGCGGTCTGCAACAGTGGACGATTGCGGTCGTGGATGGTACGTTGCACCAGGCTATTGACTGAAGCACGCAGGTACACCACCGTGCCGTGATCTCTCAGATGACGACGGCTCTGCTCATTGAGAATCGCGCCACCGCCCGTTGCAAGCACTATGCCCTGCTGCTGCGTGAGATCGCGAATCACATCCGCCTCACGCTGACGGAAACTGGCTTCCCCCTCGATCTCGAAAATCAGCGTGATCGAGGCGCCGGTACGGGACTCGATTTCCTGGTCGGCATCGACAAACCGCATGTTCAGCCGCTTGGCAAGCGCGCGTCCTATCGTTGTCTTGCCGGAGCCCATCAGCCCGACCAGAAAGATGTTGGCTTGCGGAGTCGACATAGTTGCTAGTGGCGGGGAAGTTTCCCCAAGAAAAGCAACAGTTTATCCGATCCAACCGATTGCAGCGAAGCAGTGCAGCGCAGCTCAACGCAGCTGCGGCGCACCCGCCGCCGCGAGGTCTGCCACGATACGCGGGGTGATGAAAATCAGTAGCTCTTTCTGGCTACGAAGCTGGCTACTCTGCCGGAATAGTTGGCCAAGCAGCGGAATGTCGCCAAAGAATGGCACCTTGTACACATTGCTTCGCTCTTCCTGCGTGAAAATCCCGCCCAAGACGACGGTGCCGCCGTTTTCAACTTGCACGTTGGTTTTGACATGCTTGGTATCGATCGCGTAGCTGTTTCCCACCGCAATACCGCGCGAGTCCTTGGCAACATCAACCGTCAATATGATGTTGCCATCAGGGGTGATTTGCGGCGTGACTTCCAGTTTCAGATTCGCTTTTTTGAATTGAACTGATGTGGCACCACTCGACGTCGCCTGCTGGTAGGGAATCTCCTCGCCTTGTTCGATGATGGCGGGTTGCTGATCCGCAGTCACGACCCGCGGACTGGAAAAGATTTTGCCTTTACCGTCAGCTTGCAAGGCACTCAGCTCCAAATTCAAAAAGCGATTTGCCCCAGCCGAAAACAAGCTGAATCCTATGCTGCCGGGCGTCGCTGTACCCACCTTGCCGGCGGGCAGATCAACGAACTGAGTGTTCGGAATGTAGCTACCTGCAGTCACGGTCGCTTGACCCGTCTGCTCGCCGACACCAAGGTAATTGCCGGTTACGACAGCGCGCGTACTGCCCGGCAAATTGATACCCGGCGTACCGCCGGCCGCCCGGTTCAGGTCGAGGTAGCCCAAACGCGCACCGAGGTTTTTGTTGAAACTGTCGTCAGCCTCAACAATGCGCGCCTCGATCATGACTTGGCGCTGTGGCACGTCGGTCATTTGAATCAGCCGACGCACCTCTTCCAGCTTGCCGGGTGTGTCCGTCACAAACAACTTGTTACTACGAGGCTCAGCCGATGCACTGCCCCGCCGCGACAAAATACTGGAGCGCCCGGGCTGACCATCCAATCCAAACACCTTTTGAAATGCCTCGGCTTTTTGATAATTCAGCTGAAATGTTTCGGTGATCAGCGGCTCGAGTTCGTTGATCTGGGCGCGCTGCTCGAGCTCCAGCCGCTCTTTGGTCAGCAACTCATCTTTGGGCGCAATCCACAACACGTTACCGCTTTTGCGCATATCCAAACCGCGCGCCTGCATCACAATATCCAGCGCCTGATCCCAAGGAACATCCTTCAGCCGCAGCGTCAGATTGCCGCCCACCGTGTCGCTAGCCACCACATTCAATCCGGTGAAATCAGCAATCACCTGCAACAACGCACGCACCTCGATATTCTGGAAATTCAGCGAAAGCTTTTCACCCCGATAACCCCGACCGTTGCCACGCTGATCCGGTTTTTGCGGCCTGACCTCGACGACCAAGCGACGATCGGTCTGCCAAGCGATATGGTCCCACTGCCCACTGGCGGCAATGCTGATACGTACAATGTCACCATTCACACTGGCGTTGATTTCATGAATCGGCGTTGCGAAATCCTTGACGTCCAAGCGTCTGCGCAACAACTCCGGTAATGCGCTTTTCGTCAGATCAATCACCACCGCTTGACCTTGGCGCCTGACATCAATCGCGGATTGCTCGCGCGCCAAGTCCACAATCACTCGGCCTGCGCCGTCGTCGCCACGGCGAAAATCAATATCGAGCACCGCGTTACGCT
>JBJTXC010000235.1:0-2548 GCA_046082065.1 Burkholderiaceae bacterium | reverse complement strand
CTGGAATCCATCTCATCAGACCGCTCGCGGCGTTGGCAGCCCTTGAATTGACTGTGTGCGGCCCTGCCGTTTTGTCATGCGTCGAACGAGACAGGTGCCAACGCTTGGTATCGCGGTGAATTTGAATATCGCTTCGGCTTACAACGAATGCTAAAAAATATGACGTCGGAGGTCTGCTTTGCGGCACTTTAGTGGTTCTATTCTCTTCGCAGTTATTTGTCTGGCGCTGGCAGTCTGGTGGGGTTATGAGCACGGCGGTGTATCCGCTGCCATGACCGCTTTCGGTATCGCGCTCATACTCGGTGTGCTCGAAGTGTCTCTTTCATTTGACAATGCGGTGGTCAACGCATCGGTGCTCAAACACTGGGACGCGTTCTGGCAAAAGCTATTTCTGACGCTGGGTATCTTGATCGCGGTGTTCGGCATGCGCTTGTTGTTCCCGCTGGTGATCGTTGCGCAAACGGGCGATCTGGGCGCAACTGAAGTCTGGAACATGGCGCTGCATAATCCGCGTGATTTTTCATATTACTTGACCAAGCACCATGATGAAGTCGCTGCTTTCGGTGGTGTTTTCCTGCTGCTCGTGTTCTTGAATTTCTTGTTTGATGAGGACAAGGAGTTGCACTGGGCGGGTCACTTTGAAGAAAAAATGGCGAGCTACGGCAAGGTGCAGGCCATGCCTATTTTCATCGCGCTGATTGTGGTGCTGAGTAGCTTGACGCTTGCCGAGCCGAATAACCGCCTGGCAGTACTGACCGCCGGGGTCTGGGGCATCATTGTTTATGTTGGGGTGGACATCCTCGGCAATATGCTCGAGAAAGAAGAATCAGGCGCAAGTGAGGTCGGCAAAGCAGTCAAAACCGGTAGCATAGGCGGCTTCTTGTATCTTGAGGTGTTGGACGCCTCATTTTCTTTTGACGGTGTGATTGGTGCCTTTGCGATCACCAATGATGTGGTGATCATCATGCTCGGGCTGGCGATCGGCGCTGTTTTTGTGCGATCAATCACCGTGTTTTTAGTCAGGCAGGGCACGCTCGATGAGTACGTCTATCTGGAGCACGGCGCGCATTATGCGATCGGCATACTCGCGCTGATCATGTTCGTTACCATGAAGTTTCACGTGCCTGAAGTGGTGACCGGCTTGATCGGTATTGCATTCATTGCGGCATCGGTATTCTCTTCGCTGCGCTATCGGCGCGAGCAAGAGACAGCGACCGCGCAAAGCCAGCCCGGCTAGCCAGCGCAGCGGCACGGCTCAACAACGCAGCGGTACGGCGCAAGGGCTTACAGTCCCCGTGCGTTAAAACGGATGTGTTGAGTCACGCCGCGTGCTGGCGATTAATTTTGTCTGCCTCCAGCACCAGATCTAGCCCGGATTCCAACTGCACAATGCCCAGGCCGGCAATGTCTCGCAGCTTTTCGTGAATCAGCGCATCTTTGGGCGAATCATTCACACATTGGTTGCTGTACTGAATAAAGCTATGCAGGCTGATAATTAAGCTGGCCAGATGTTTCGGGCACTCGCATAACAAGTTTGTGTCGGTGGCGGCGATGGTTTGTAGTTGTTCGATGCCGAACCGTGGCTGCGCTGGCGCTTGATGATCCGCTTGTCGTGCCTCGACAATGGCTGACAGGCTGCGCGCCAGATCCATCGGCGCCGCCGGGTACTTGATGCATTCGATACCGAGTGCGCTCAAAAAGCGAATCACGCTGCTGCTGCTGAACTCGTAAATCACAATCAGCGTCTTGGTTTTGTACACCGACAACGCAGCAGCCAGATACTTCGCCAGATTCATTTGCAATGCAGGCGTGAGTACGATGCCTACGTCAAACGACTCAAGCCGGTGTTCTACGTCGGTGAGCTCATCGAAATGCGCCGTTGGTGTCCATGCTTTCATCGCCGGGTCGGTGAACAAGATCGAGCGCCAAGTTGCACTACCCATCGATGCAATGCGTCGCGCTGTCGGCACAGCGCTGCCACGTTTATCTGGCCCGAGCAGTTCTGCGTGCAATTGATCCAGGCTGAGCGAAGCCAGCGCGCTCGGCTTGTGGCCCCGATCGAGCAGCAATTTAATTAGCCGCAGCCTTTCCAAATCCGTGCTGCTATAGCGGCGTGCGCCGCCTTCGGTTCGCACCGGTGTCAGCGCGCCATAGCGCGCCTCCCACATGCGAATGGTTGAGACATGAATGCCGGTCTCGCGCGATATGGCGCCGATCGACAACAACTTGGTTGGGGCGGGCGTGAGGGAGTCCATGGGTTCCATCTTCGGATTTGTGGCCGTAAATTTTTCTGCGGTTGAAATAAATTAACTGCACAATCCTAAGTGTATTAGCAGAGAAATACAAGATTTTCTGACAATAAATCTACACAACTATAGATATAAGTGGGCTAATAGAGAAATTCTATTAGAAGTGTCTAGATAAAATCGGTACAAATAGCGTCAATCGTCCACATTTAACGGGGTACCGCACATGTTGCACACCTCCAGATTGCTTTCCTACGCCCACTTGCTGCAGGCCGGTCAAACCAGCCGTGGCTTGCTGGAAC
>JBJTXC010000234.1:0-10441 GCA_046082065.1 Burkholderiaceae bacterium | reverse complement strand
CGTCAATGTCGCGCGTTTTATTGATGGATCCCAAGTCAGGCTGGTTCTCTACCACCGGTAGCGTCAATCCGTATTGCGCGGGCATCGACACCAGGTTTTTGACTGCCTGCAGCTTGGGGTAGTAATTGCGGGTCTCAGCCGGCATATAGGCGGACAGGCTGTTGTAGTCGATTTCACGACCGGCCGCTTGTGCCTTGGCGATCGCGCGTGACACCGACCCTTCGCCCCAGTTGTAAGCGGCCAATGCGAGCTGCCAGTCACCAAACATGCCGTACAGCTTTTGCAGGTAGTTAAGCGCAGCATCCGTCGAGGCCACCACGTCGCGGCGCTCATCCTTGAAGATGTTTTGCTTCAGGTTGTAGTCGCGTCCTGTACTCGGAATGAACTGCCACATGCCTGCCGCTTTGGCGCTGGAGTAAGCCTGCGGATTGAAGGCTGACTCAATGAATGGCAGCAGTGCCAACTCCATCGGCATGTTGCGTCGCTCAAGCTCTTGCACCACATGGAACAGGTAGCGCGAGGCACGCTGCGTGGTGCGCTGTATGTAGTCCGGTCGCGAGCTATACCAGGTGACGTGATTGGCCACTAGCGGATTATTCAAGTCCGGGATCGCAAAGCCTCTGCGGATACGGTCCCAGACATCAAACCGGGTGACGGTGATGTCGTCAAACGCTGCATCGAACTCGGGATTGGCAAAGTGAGCGCCGTCTATCAAGCGCGTGTCGCGACCGGGCTCGAGCGCTTGGGTCGGTGGCTCGATACTCAGATCGATGGCTTGTGCGGTGGGCAGGACCAGCGAGGCCAGCAGGGCCGGGATGGTTAGCCGGCGAAATCGTCTTTGTTGCATAGGAAAATCCGGCGCGATTACCCAATGAGCGGGCCACAGGCGCAAGTAAAGTTGCCGCAAGTGTAAGAACCGGGGGTGATGCCGTCAAGAAAAATTATCTTTTTATGACAACTTTTTGGCGGGCCTAGCGGAAGCTGTTTTTCCACTCCCTGAGCGCGGCAAAGGCGGCGACCGGATCGTCGCTGTTCAATCGCCCGTTGGCTCGCATGGTTTGCAGCACCGACGGTTCGCGGTAACGCAGGAAAGGATTGGTGCGCTTTTCCAGACCCAGGGTGGAGGGTACGGTGGATTCTCCTCTAGAACGCATCTGCTGCGCCTGCGCCAGCCGGCTTGCCAGGTCGGCGTTATCTGGCTCGGCTGCGACTGCAAAGCGTAGATTCGAGAGTGTGTACTCATGCGCGCAGTACACCAGTGTGTCGTCGGGCAATGCAGCGAGCTTGGCCAGCGAGTGGGTCATTTGAGCCGGTGTGCCCTCAAACAAGCGACCGCAGCCGCCGGCGAACAAGGTATCGCCGCAGAATAACCAGTGCTGCTCTGCAGCGACATAAGCAATATGGCCTGCGGTATGCCCCGGTACATCCAGCACCGATAACTGCAAGCCGAGTGCGGTCAAATCCACACGGTCACCTTCATGCAGCGGACGCGATACACCCTGAATGTTTTCACCTGCGGGTCCGTACACGGGGACAGACCATTGCGCAAGTAATTCTTCGACACCACCTGCGTGGTCGGCGTGATGGTGAGTGAGTAGAATAGCGTTCAGTTTCAAGCCGAGTGAACGTAACGCTGTTTCAATTGGCGCGGCATCACCGGGGTCAACCACAGCAGCGTGCTGCTGGTCGTGAATCAGCCAGAGATAGTTGTCGGCGAACGCCGGTATCGCGGTAACTTGCAGGGCTTGTGGCGCAGACATCAGCATGAATCCAGACGCATCCTATTCGCCGATTATATCGCTCGCCCCGTGGTTCGATACGCCGCCGGGTGCGTATGCCCATGCCTGGGAGCAGTCGCGGCTGAATGAGTTAACCGCAGATATTTTTGGCTACAACGCAGTGCAGATCGGCTTGCCCATGTTCGATACCTTGGCGGCTAATCGCATGCCAAACCGATGGATTACCGATTCGCGCTTGCCATCCGATGCCATACCGGGTGAACGTCAAGTGGTGGTCGTACATGATTTCACCGAATTACCCTTCGCAACACAGAGCCTTGATTTAGTCGTCATGCCGCACGTACTTGAATTTTCTGCCGAGCCGCACCAAGTACTGCGTGAGGTCGAGCGGGTATTAATTCCGGAAGGTCAGGTGATTATCTGCGGCTTCAACCCGATCAGTATGTGGGGTGCGCGGCAGAGTGCTGGTCGAATGACAGGCGCACATTTTCTGCCATTGCATGGCGAGTTCATCAGCGTACCTCGTCTGAAAGATTGGCTGAAGCTATTGAACATGGAGATTAACCGCGGACACTTTGGCTGCTACGCGCCACCATGCGCTACCGACACCTGGTTGCGTCGTTTCTCATTTCTGGAAAAAGCCGGTAACCGCTGGTGGCCGTACTTGGGGGCGCTGTATATCGTGCAGGCCATCAAACGCGTGCAAGGTATGCGACTGATCGGCCCGGCGTGGGACAAGAAGCGCGCAGTGGTGCCGAGCGCGATACCAGTCACTAATCGCATGAAAAAACAGCGGGACCGTCATGGATAAAGTAGAAATTTTTACCGACGGTGCTTGCAAAGGTAATCCCGGACCGGGTGGCTGGGGCGCCTGGATTATTCATGGCAGTTTGGCGCAGTGGATTGAAGCCGGGCGGCCCGCTGCCAAAGCCAAAGCCTTATTCGGTGGCGAGATGGCGACCACCAACAACCGTATGGAACTGCGTGCCGTGATCGAGGCGTTGAATGCGCTCAAACGACCGTGCGACGTGGTGGTCCATACCGATAGCCAATATGTACACAAAGGGATCAGTGAATGGCTGGCGGGCTGGAAGGCCAAAGGCTGGAAAACGGCGAGCAAGGCCCCGGTAAAAAACATCGATTTATGGCAAGCGCTCGATGAGGCAAGGTTGCGGCACCAATTAGAATGGCGCTGGGTCAAGGGTCATGCGGGCCATGAGGGCAATGAGATGGCAGATGAACTGGCAAACCGTGGCGTTGAACACGCGCGCGCCGATGCCGCTTAATTTTTTTTGGTATTGCTGTCTCGCCATCGGCCAGAACGGGTAGGTTGCGGACAGATAGGTTCCGGGCAGATAGTTCCCGACTTTAAACACTGAATTCATTTTATCCATGCGACAAATCATTCTGGATACCGAGACCACTGGCCTCAACCCTAAAAGCGGTGACCGTATTATCGAAATCGGTTGCGTCGAGATGGTCAACCGTCGACTGACCGGAAATAATTTTCACTATTACATCAATCCGGAGCGCGACTCGGATCCGGGCGCACTCGCAGTACACGGGCTCACTACCGAGTTTTTAAGCGATAAACCAAAATTTAGTGACATCGTTGATACGCTATGCGATTTTGTGCGTGACGCAGAAATCATCATTCATAACGCACCGTTTGATCTGGGTTTTCTGGATGCCGAGTTTGAGCGGCTGGGTAAATCAAACTTCATGGCGTACGTGCACCAGGTCACCGACACGCTGGCGCAAGCGAAAGAACTGTTTCCCGGCAAGCGAAATTCTCTTGATGCGCTGTGTGAGCGTTATCAGGTGTCGAATGCGCATCGCACCCTGCACGGCGCATTATTAGATGCAGAGTTACTGGCCGAGGTGTATCTCGCGATGACGCGCGGTCAAGATAGTCTGACGATGGATTTGCAAGTCGGTGGTGAGGGATACGAAGCCAACGGTGCCGGTATCCCGATTGCCGATATTCTGGTCGTGCCGCCGACCGCGGACGAGCTGGCCGAGCATGAGTTGCTGCTTAACTCGCTCGAGAAGGAAGCGAAGGGTTCGGTCGTTTGGCGACAGCTTGGGTAAAAACGATGATCAGCCACTTTTTGACGCACCATCGATAGCCTGCCATGGTGCGTAAACCACCTGATGCGAATTCCTTCATTGAAGTTGACCCCTTCGATGTGTTTCGCGTGGAAGGTGATATTGATCGGCTAGACAGTCAGCGTTTTGAAAAAGACAAAATTCGCCGGTCAAAAGCCTCGCAAGGTATTCGGTCGAACAGACTGATTGACGATCAAAAAGTAGACACTGAAGCGCAGCGATTGATACTAGATGTTCGCTATGCGCAGCAGCAGGCATTGAAAGATCTGTATGCGATCGGCGTTACATCAGGACTCGTCATTCCAAGGGAGATGACCGATAGTGATGGCCCTGAGCATCAACGCATATTTTCAGACAGCGCAGGCCCTGAAAACCAACGAATCATCTCAGACACAGATGGCCCGGTACTTCCTTCAGTGATCAGGCTTGCATCCCTGCGCGAGCCGATGGCCAAGGCTCGCCTCGCGCAGCAGAACGCGCTGAAAGAGATTCATGCGATCAAGGACATGATTTTTTCCTCATCTGCACAGCGGAAAGATCGCCTCACCGGACCCCTCGAGCCGCGAAAATTTTCTGATGCAAATGGCCCAATACTTCCACCGTTATCATCATCACGGCATGATCCGGAAGATAGAAAAAATCTCTCGTTAGAGAAGCTGCTCGAAAGAATAAAAAAAGCGCGCGCAGAACAACAAGCGTCGTTGAAGTACTTGCATGTCATGCAAGACGCGGACGGTCCGCAAAAAGATAGAACGATGTCGGATCTGGATCTGCGTTTGGTCAAGGCCAGTCAATCTCAGTTAACGGCGATGGGTTATTTGAAGAGCCTTGAGGATGTTGCAGGCCCGTTGATGGCAAAGCACTGGTCTGATTCGACGCGGGAAACAGATATTAAAGATCGTAGCGATGCCGCAGGACCCATCAGAGCACGCAATTCAGATGATGCGACTGGTCCGGCGATGCCAACTCGATTGGGTGATGCCGCAAGGCCTTCCGATGTTCAAGGCGTTGACGATGCTATCGGTCCGCAGACTCCCCGGCGGGCAGATGATGCGCAAGGACCTGTGTTGGCCAGAGAAGCGGTCGACGCCGAAGGGCCTGCAAAACTTAGAGAAGCAACAGATGCATCAGGACCGCTATTGCCTAGGCAGGCGATAGACGCGGCCGGCCCCAACGCACCCAATAGCTTCGATGATGCGGTCGGCCCTACTGATCGACGGCTGATCACCGATGCAAAAGGACCGACGCTGTTTCATCGAATTATTGAAGCTGTGTTGCCGAAAAAAGCCGTGAGCGTTGTGAAGGAAACGCCAATCGAGATCGAGCATCATCAGAGCAGCATTGCAGAGCGCATCGCGAAAGTGAAAGCAGATCAGCGCGATGCAATGCAACAGCTGGGTGAACTTGAAAAAGATAACGACAAGCCTTTGCTTTAATCGTTTGGTCAGCAGCCACGGGCAGCCGACCGCTTCGGTTGATGGGTCAGTCTTGCTATGCGATAATCGGGCCGCGATTGGGAGGTTAGCTCAGGGGTAGAGCGATCGCCTCACACGCGATAGGTCGCTGGTTCGAAGCCAGCACTTCCCACCAAGTAGTCGAAGCCGGCCTTTTTTTGGGTCGGCTTTTTTATGTGGCTGAGCTTTACTTGAGGGTGGTCGTTATAGCTTAAGGCGTGCGCTTGCGCTGTATCGCAGCACCTGGGCGCAGCTTTTTTTGCCCAAACCGTTTCGCCAGTGTTTTTAGCGGCGGCGTGTCGGCGCTACGTGTACGTCGCGTGACCAACGCGGGCGTATCCGAGCGCGGTACCAAATGCTGAGGACCGTTGCCGATCAACTCGGCACGACCCATACGGCGCAAGCCATCACGCAAAGTATCCCAGTTTGCAGGGTCGTGGTAGCGCAGCAGCGCTTTGTGAAAACGACGGATTTTTGCAGTGCGCGGTGTCTCGACAGTTTCCGAATCGCGGGCAATTTTGCGTAATGGATTTTTTCGCGTGTGATACATCGCAGTCGCCATCGCCAAAGGCGTCGGTAGAAACGACTGCACTTGATCGAGCCTGAAATCATTCTGCTTCAACCATAGTGCAAGATTCACCATATCTTCGTCGGTCGTGCCGGGGTGGGCAGCGATAAAGTACGGTATCAAGTACTGCTCTTTACCTGCTTCTTTTGAATATTTGTCGAATAATTCGTTGAACTTGTAATACGATCCCATGCCGGGCTTCATCATTTTTGATAGCGGGCCTTCTTCCGAGTGCTCGGGTGCTATTTTCAGCAAGCCGCCAACATGATGCGTTGCCAGTTCTTTGACATACTCCGGTGAGCGAACTGCCAAGTCATAGCGCAAGCCGGAGCCAATCAGGATTTTCTTCACGCCTTTGATGGCGCGCGCACGGCGATACAACTGCACCAGCTTGCCGTGATCGGTATTCAAATTACTGCAGATGGTCGGATAGACGCAAGACAGCCTGCGGCAGCTCTGTTCGATCGTTTTATCTTTACAGCCCAAGCGATACATATTCGCGGTTGGCCCACCGAGGTCGGAGATGGTGCCGGTGAACCCTTTGGTTTTATCGCGTATCAGTTCAATCTCGCGCAAGATGGAAGGCTCGGACCGGCTTTGAATAATTCGCCCTTCATGCTCGGTGATGGAGCAGAAAGTACAGCCACCAAAACAGCCGCGCATGATATTCACCGAAAACCGGATCATGTCCCACGCCGGGATTTTTGCCGAGCCGTAGCTCGGATGTGGTGCGCGAGCATAGGGTAGGTCGTACACATGATCCATCTCATCCATCGCTAGCGGGATGGGCGGCGCATTCAACCACACATCTCGCTCGCCATGCGCTTGTACGAGTGCACGCGCGTTACCAGGATTAGACTCAAGGTGAAATACGCGCGACGCATGCGCGTAAGCGACGTCGTCTTGTTTCACCGTGTCGAATGAAGGCAGCCGGACGACACTACGCGCGCGTATCTCTGCCTGCTGCGCCAGTCTTTCTTCGCGGCTGATGATCCGCACCGGTTGCGGTGCCGCGTCGGTGGTGCCACAAACCTCTGGCGCCTTCTCTTTCATTTCATATGGATCAGGATGTGGCTCGACCTTGCCGGGGGTGTCAACGCGGGTCGAATCCACTTCGTGCCAATCATCCGCGGGTTTCCAGCCACTCGGCACAATAAATGCGGTACCGCGTAGATCGCGAATAGTCTTGACGGATTCACCCTGCGCAAGGCGATGCGACAGCTCGAGCAGCGCGCGCTCTGCATTGCCGAATAAAAGAATGTCGGCTTTTGAATCGAGTAGCACCGAGCGTCTTACGGTATCGGACCAATAATCAAAGTGCGCGATACGACGTAAGCTCGCTTCGATACTCCCGATCACAATTGGCACCCCGGGGAATGCTTCACGCGCACGATGCGCGTAGACGGTCAGCGTTCTATCCGGCCGCTTGTTGGGCGCGCCATGGGGCGTGTATGCATCTTCCGAACGCGGTTTACGGTCGGCGGTATAGCGATTAATCATCGAATCCATATTGCCGGCAGTCACACCGACATACAGATTCGGCTTACCCAGCGCGCGAAATGGCTCGGCGGATTGCCAATCTGGCTGACTGATGATCCCGACCCGAAACCCCTGCGCCTCTAATAATCGTCCCACCAATGCCATGCCAAAACTCGGGTGGTCGATATATGCATCGCCGGTAATCAGGATGATGTCGCAATGATCCCAGCCGAGTTGAGCCATCTCGCGCTTGGACATGGGCAAGAAGGGTGCAGGCTTCAGCTCGGGCCGAAAGCGTGGATACGATCGCAGATTGGTTGGTGCAGCGTGCATACGGGTACGCGGATCAGATCAGGGCGCCAGTATGCCAGTGTCTGTGATTATTTGAATGGATTATCGATCTGATCGCCTGGCTTGAAGCTAATCTGATCAGGTAGCGCCGGATCATTTTGTAGCTTGCTTACCGTAGCATCCAGAATCTGCTTGAGCTGCTGCGCGTATGCCAGCCCGACCTTGTCGCGCGTGATCGCGAGCGAGCCATAAATCTCCAGTTGATCAACACGGTTTTCAATCGTCAGCTCGTCGATGACGATTGCGTCAGACTCGTTGTCGAAAGGGTGAAGTGTCGTAGTCATGAATAACCTCGAGTCAGAGAATCTCTCAGAAATTTTTTTGTATTCATTTTCGGCCACGGATACGCGGCTCGGGTAATTCCATCACTCGCTGCTTTGCTGTATCCGTCAGCTTGGGAAACAGATTAATCCCAATGCGCCGCTCGAGTGTATCCACATTGATCACTTGGTACTCACCACTGTCGTTATTGGGTGCAAGCCATGCTGCGGCCTCTTGTTTGGCGGGATCCAGGACAGCTTTGAATACATGGGTAGGTACCAGCACGCGCCCGTTAATACGCTCAAGTTTGTCACCTTCGAACACGGGGCCGGTGATCACATATAACTCGCCGCGTAGATTGGTCAGGTGACGCGTAGCACCTTCAATCGCTGCCCACAGTATCTGATTGTTTTTTCGATTTTGCGGAACGATATTCGCCAAAGAAAAGCTCTCATGTTGCGCTTGTTCAGTCGGCATATCCGCCGCCGGCGCCATGTGGCCACGATCAAAACCCGAACGCACGTAGTCAGCCAGCTCCGCGCCCTGGCCCGGCGGCAAGGCGGGCTCCGCGTGAAAACTGTCTGCCCGAGGAATCTCGCGTGCTGCTTTCAGGCTATCCCGTGTCAGATGCTCTGCCGACCACAGCGGCGTTCTTGACACGCCTGAGTGCAATACCGCGAACGCTTCGAAGCACAGCCCGACCGTACTGGCTTGTAACGATTTACGTGTGATCTCCGGCGCGGTCTTTTGGAAAAAATGCCGCTCGCAGCTCGGTGGCTGTGCCGATGCCGAGGCGAATAAGCCGATGAATAACAGTGCTACGAGTAATTTTTTCATTGCAGTTTCGATCAGCGAATCGTGCGGATTCGAATTGCAAGGACATCCGAAGTTCCGGGCGTATATCGACTATCTGGAACCAGATTTTACTCGAAGGAAACTTCGATCTTTTTAGCCCGAGCTGTGGTCAAACCGCGATGCGAGCCGATGTCACCCCGCAAAGATTTGCCGACCGCAACGATGCGGGCCAGCGCTTGGCCGAGTTATTGGCGCAGCATCGGCCGCTCGACGGCACGGTGGTGTTGGCGTTGCCACGCGGTGGCTTGCCGATAGGGGTGGCCATCGCAACGCGATTCGCGTTGGTGATGGAGCCGCTTTTAGTCAGAAAACTCGGTGTGCCGAATTTCCCGGAGTTCGCCATGGGTGCGATTGCGTCGGGTGGCGTCTGTCTTGTCGACCAACAGGTGGTCAACCAGCTCAATCTATCTGCCGAAGCAGTTGATCAGGTCATCGAGGCAGAGCAGCGTGTGTTGGCTGAGCGCGAACGCCGTTATGGTCCGATTGCGCCGCTAGCCAGGCTCAAGGGCCTCGATGTAATTGTGTGTGACGACGGGATGGCGACCGGGCGCAGCATGCAAGCGGCCATCGCCACTCTGCGCAAAGCCCAGGTAGCGCAGATCACGGTGGCGGTACCGGTCCTGTCGCAAGAGGCGCTGGCGCGCGTTGCGCCCATGGTGAAGCGGGTGGTTTATTTACTTTGCCCGGCGTCATTTGATGCGGTCGGACAGTGGTATCGCAAGTTCCCGCAACTTGGCGATGACGAAGTGATCAGCTTGCTGTCGCAGGTTCAGCGGCTGTCGGCGCATACACAAGCTGGCGGCAAGATATCGATTTGATCAATCTGAAAGGAGTGCATCGTGGAGTATCGTACTCAGAGCATGGATACAACGTGGATGAAATGGCTGGCCGGCGTCGCGCTGGGTGCACTAGCGATGTATATCTCCGATCCTTCGGTGGGAAGACAACGGCGCGCGCTGCTGAAAGACAAGATGACGCACTATCGCTTGCACACGCAAAAATTATTCAACAGCCGCATGCGCGACGCACGTAATCGAATGGCAGGTTTGCAGGCTGAAGCCACCCGATTTCTCGCTGCACGCAAGCCGGAGAGCAGTAACCCCCAAGTGGTGGACATCAGCAGCCATGTGCAGGCCAACCCTGAATCATCTGCACCGAACAAGGCGGCAGGATGGGTCGCCGGCGCGGTTGCAGTGGGGTTACTGACTTGGTGGGCGACCTCGCGTCGGTCTTGAGTTGTATGTTGTACTGGTAATCGCCAAGCGCTTGACCAAGGCAGTGTCTAACCCAATAAACAACACAGGGTTTAACACAAGCGCCCTGAGTCAGGCGCCGAGTATCCATCCTTCGAGCGGATCGTGGGGCGGCAGACCATAGTCCTGGTCGCGCCGCTGCCACGCCCATGCCGCCATCAGTGCGCACAGCACTGCATCGAGCAGATCACCACTGCCATCATCAATCAACTTTTGTTTGAAGCGGCCTGCTTCCAGCTGAACCTGCTGCGGGTAATCTCCCAGCGCCAGCGCGCGCATCATGGCAAGGCGGGTCGCGCGACGCTCGGGCGTCTGTTTGGCCGGGGTATCGCTTTTATATGAAGCGCTGGTGATGCCGCGTGCAACCAAGCC
>JBJTXC010000233.1:0-6830 GCA_046082065.1 Burkholderiaceae bacterium | reverse complement strand
GGTGAAATGTTTGCCTACTACACCGCATGTGATCTGGCGTTCATTGGCGGCAGTTTGGTAGAGACAGGTGGACAAAATCTGATCGAAGCCTGCGCTTGCGGCAAGCCAGTGCTATTAGGGCCACACACTTACAATTTTACGCAGGCGAGCGAAGAGGCAATCACGCAGGGCGCCGCGGTGCGCGTTTATGACGCTGTGCAGGTATTCCAGGTAGCGTTTGATCTGATCGTTGATCGCCCGCGTTTGCAGCAGATGTCGCAGGATGCACAGCGGTTTGCGGAAAGCCAGGGCGGAGCGACACAGAGTACTTGTCGTCTACTGCGCCCGTACCTCGTTCACTCCACCGCCCAGTGAGCGATATAGATCGACCGCATTGGTCAGCCGCAGCAGTCGCGTGGAGAGCAGAGTCTGCTCGGCGCTATACAACTCGCGCTCGGCATCGAGCACATCAAGATAGTTGGCGACACCGTTTTTGTAGCGAACTTGCGCCAGTTCCAGTCGCGCTGCCTGGGCATCACGCATCGCCTGCTGTGCGCTGATCTCGCTGGCGAGTGTGGCACGCGCATCAAGCGCATCGGCTACTTCGCGGAAGGCGACTTGAATAGCCTTCTCATAGTTGGCGATGGCGATATTTGCCCGCACGGTGGCCAGATCAAGGTTGGCTTGGTTGCGACCATTATCAAAAATCGGCAACGACAGCGCGGGCGTGAAGTTCCAGACGCCCGATCCACTGTCAAACAGATTATTTAAGGATGAGCTCGCTAAACCCACACCCGCTGTCAGCGAAATGCGCGGGAAGAAAGCAGCGCGTGCTGCGGCGATATTCGCCTGATTGGCGCGCAGTACTTGTTCAGCCGCTCGAATATCCGGCCGCTGTGTCAGCACATCCGAGGGCACACCGGCGCCAATATCGGCGGTAATCGATTGCTCCGATAGCAGCGCCTGCTGCTCTGATAGCTTGCCACTACTACCCATCAACAGTGCCAATGCATTGACGCTTTGTGCATGTTGTCGACGCAGCGCCAACACTGCCGCAGCTGAAGACTGAACCAGAGTTTCGCTTTGGCGCAACTCGAGTGCATTTGAAATACCTGCATCAAAGCGCTGTTTCACTAAATCGAATGAGGTTTCGCGTGCTTTCAAGGTACGTTCAGCGATTTGCAATTGTTCAGCCAGTGCGCGCTCATTCAGCCACACCTTGGCCACTTCGCCCACCAGTGCGATCTGCGCGGCGCGCTGTGCTTGTTCAGTCGCGAAAAATTGCGCCAATGCGGCTTCGGAGAGATTTTTCACGCGACCGAAAAAATCCAGCTCGAACGCTGTCATGCCCAGTCCGACCGAATACGAGGTGTAGCTCGCATACGCCCCCGTGGCGGGAAACAGTGTGCGGGTTCGGACGCCGCCTGTCGTTGCATTGATGGTCGGTAGCTGATCGGCACGCTGTATGCCATACAACGCACGCGCCTCTTCTATGCGCAGTGCAGTGGCTTTCAGATCACGATTGTTTGCAAGTGCTTGTTCGATCGCTTGTTGCAGCTCGGCGTTCTGAAAGAATTCACGCCAACCAATGTCGACTGCCGCCGGCGCATCACTGCTCGCTGTGGCGAATTTTTCCGGCACCGGCGCTTTGGGCGAGTAGAAATTGGGCAGGATTTGACAGCCCGACAGCGCCAGCAGGGTGCCAGCGACCAACAGATAGCTTGGCGATTTTTTCATTTACGGCTCCTTGCTTGCGTCTTCCATGTGCGCTGCATACAACTTGCGTTGGCGCTCATTACCTTTGAAGATACTGCGTACGACCACGAAGAATACCGGCACGAAAAACACAGCCAGTACCGTCGCGGCAATCATCCCACCCATCACGCCGGTGCCGATCGCACGTTGACTGGCCGAGCCTGCGCCAGTCGCAATCACCAGCGGCAGCACACCGAGAATGAATGCAAACGAGGTCATGATGATCGGTCTGAAGCGAAGACGAACAGCTTTCAATGTCGCCTGCGTCAGATCCATGCCCGTGGCTTGCAAGTCTTTGGCGAACTCGATGATCAGGATCGCATTCTTGGCTGACAAACCAATAATGGCGATCAGACCAACCTTGAAGTAAACATCGTTCGGCATGCCGCGCAACATGGTGAACGCCACCGCACCCAATACACCGAGTGGTACCACGAGCAATACGGCAATCGGTATGGTGGTGCTCTCGTACAGTGCAGCGAGCACCAGAAATACCGCCAGCAATGCCAATGCAAATAACAAGGTAGCGGTTGAGCCCGCTGCTTTTTCTTCCAGCGACTGCCCGGCCCATTCGTAGCCTATCCCTGACGGTAGTTGTGCAACCAGGCGTTCCACTTCAGCCAGCGCATCACCTGACGATTTGCCGGGCGCCGCATCACCCTGAATTTTCATGGCCGGATAGCCGTTGAAACGAATCAGTTGTACCGGACCATTCACCCACCGGCTGCTACTGAATGCAGAGAACGGCACCATCGTGCCTTGGTTGTTGCGAACGAATACTTTCTGCAAATCTTCCGGCATTAAACGCTTCTCCGGCACGGCTTGCACGATCACACGCTGCTGTCTGCCAAGGTTGGGGAAGTCGTTAACGTAGTTCGAGCCAAAGGTCGCGGCGAGCGTTGCATTGATATCGCTGAGCGAGAGACCGAGTGCATTGGCCTTGTCGCGATCGATATCCAGCCTCAGCTGCGGCGAGTCTTCCATACCCTCAGGGCGAGCACTCTTGATGACTTCGCTCTTGCTCATCATGCCGAGTAATTGGTTGCGTGCCGCCAGCAAGGCATCATGACCAAGACCCGCTCGATCTTGCAGCCTGAGTGAAAAGCCGGTCGCATTACCCAACTCGCGAATCGCCGGCGGGTTAACTGTGAAGACAATCGCATCACGAATGATGCCCATCAGCATCAGGGCTTTTTTCGCAATCGCCTCCGAGCTCAGCTCGGGTTTCTCGCGTTCTTTCCAGTCTTTCAGCGGTACGAACAGCAAGCCGCCATTCTGACCATTGCCGGAAAAAGAATAGCCCAGCACCGACACAATCCCCTGCACACCTGGCTCTTTCAAAAAGTATTGCTCGGCTTGTTCCATGACAGTCAAAGTACGCGCCGTTGATGCGCCAGGCGGCAACTGCACATTGGCGAGCAGATAGCCCTGATCTTCTGCAGGAAGAAATGATGTCGGCAGGCGCACTGCCAGCAATGCCACTGCAGCCACAATCACGCCGTAAATCACCATGTAGCGGCCGGTGATTTTCAGTATCTTGCCGACCCAACTGGTGTAGCCATCGGTCGTGCGACGGAACAAGCGGTTGAACGCACCAAAAAATCCGCGTCGTTCATGGTGCCCGGCCGGAATCGGTTTCAGCAATGTCGCACACAGTGCCGGCGTCAGGGTCAATGCCATGATGGCCGAGAACACCATGGACGACACCATCGACATCGAGAACTGACGATAAATTGCACCGACCGAGCCGGTAAAAAATGCCATCGGCACAAACACGGCAATCAGCACCAGCGTGATACCAACGATCGCGCTGGTGATTTGTCCCATCGCCTTGATGGTGGCCTCGCGTGGCGAGAGCTGTTCTTCGCTCATGATGCGTTCAACGTTCTCGACCACCACGATCGCATCATCGACCAAAATACCGATCGCCAGCACCATGCCGAACATGGTCAGCACATTGATCGAGTAGCCTAACGCCGCCATCATCGCAAAGGTACCCATCAATGATACCGGCACCACGATCGCCGGGATGATGGTGTAGCGCAGGCTCTGCAAGAACAGCAGCATCACCAGGAACACAAGAATCACGGCTTCGATCAGTGTCTTGACGACCTCTTCAATCGAGATCTTGATGAACAGTGAGGTGTCGTAAGGAATCACATACTCAACACCCGGCGGGAAGAACTTCGCCAGCTCAGCCATTTTCTGGCGAACCAGCGTAGCCGTTTCGAGTGCGTTGGCTGTTGGTGTCAGCTGTATACCGACGGCAGCAATCGGCTTGCCATTCAGCCGCGCCTGAAAGCCGTAGGACAACCCGGCCACCTCGACCCGACCAATATCGCGTATACGTACCGTAGCGCCACCCGGTTGGGCGCGTAGCACCACATTACCGAATTCTTCGGGCGTCGCCAGTTGGCCGGTGATAACAATCGACGTAGCGATACGTTGTGACGTCGGGGCCGGCAGATCACCCAGTACACCTGCAGAGAATTGTGCATTCTGTGCCTTGATGGCATTCACCACATCGGTGGGCGTGAGCTTGTAGCCCACTAATTTGTCCGGGTCTATCCAGACCCGCATGGCGCGCTCGGTACCAAACAACTGCGCCACACCGACACCGGGAATACGCTTGATTTCGTTGAGCACATTGCGCGCGATGTAATCACCCAAGGCAACCGGCGAGATTTCATCATTGGTGGCGCGCAGGTTCACGAACATCAGCAAGTTGCTGCGCGCGCGCGTGATCGTCACCCCCTGTTGAACTACTGCTTGCGGCAGTCGAGCTTCGATACGTTTCAATCTGTTTTGAACATCGACCGCCGCCAACTCCGGGTTGGTACCGGTCTTGAAGGTGATCGAGACTTGTGAGCCACCATCGGCCTGACTCTGCGACTCGATGTACAGCATGTTCTCCGCGCCGTTCATCTCCTGCTCGATCAGGCTGGTGACGCTTTCGTCAACCGTCTGCGCGGAAGCACCTGGATAGATGGCGTTGACTATCACGGTCGGCGGCGCGATCACTGGGTACTGCGAAATCGGCAGCTTGGGAATCGAGAGAATGCCCGCCAGCAGAATGAATAAAGCGATCACCCAGGCGAACACCGGGCGATCGATGAAAAACTTGGCCATAGCGAGGCCTCCTTATTTTTTTGTGGGCGCGGCGGCAGGTGCAGAGGCAGGCGCAGCGGTGGCAGGCGCCGTCGCTGATACAGCAGGTGTGCCCGCACCACTTGCCGCACTCGGCGCACCCGTTGAACCGGCGGGCGTCCACGGCAGGGCTTTGACGGGTGCGCCCGGCTTCACTTTTTGCAGGCCTTCAACGATCACAACATCGCCCGACTTCAATCCGCTGCTGACGATCCAGTGGGCGCCATACGCGCCATCGGTCTTGACCGGGCGAGGTGCGACTTTACCCTCGGCGTCGACCGTCATCACCATCGAACCATCTGCGGTACGCATCACGGCTTGCTGTGGCACGGTGATGGTGCCCGGGCGCACGCCTTGTTCCAGCCGAACGCGAACATACATACCGGGAAGCAGGGTGCGTTGCGGGTTGGGGAATTGCGCACGCAAAATCACCGAGCTGGATTGTGGATCGACCATCGCTTCGGAGAACAGCAATTGGCCCGGCTGCGGATAAGCGCGACCGTCTTCAGTCACCAGCGTCAGCTTGGCCTTGACGCCATGACGGCCGGATTGCGACATGATCTCGCGCAGTCGTGTCATCTCGGCAGTTGATTGACTAAGCGTGACATAAATAGGATCGAGTTGCTGAATGATTGCCAACGGGTTCGGATCATTTGCTGTGACCAATGCGCCTTCGGTAATCAAGGTGCGGCCGATCCGGCCTGAGATCGGCGCCGACACCGTTGCCCACGATAGATTGAGTTTTGCAGTGTCTTGCGCAGCGCGCGCGGTATCGACTGCAGCGCGTGCCGCGCTGACTTCGGCGCTTGCCAGCTTTTGCGCGCTGTTCAGATCATCAAACTCCTGCTTGCTGACGGCATTGGATTCGACCAGATTACGGTAACGATTCACTTTGGTGGTTGCCTGTGCAAGATTTGCCTCAGCCCGTGCAACATTCGCCTCGGCCTGACCAACGCTGGCCTTGGCACTCGCAAGTGTTGCCATGTAGGGCGCGGGATCAAGTTGATACAGCGGTTCGCCGGCGCGCACTTCGCTACCTTCATTGAAGTAGCGTCTTTGCACGATGCCGCCCACGCGTGCGCGTACCTCTGCGTTTCTGACCGCCTCGATGCGACCGGGGAGCTCACTGACATTGGTCACTTGCTCTGGTGTCACCGTGATGACCGACACCATGGGTGGCGGCGGTGCTGCGTTGGCTGCTGCCTTGGGATCCTCTTTTTTGCCACACCCACCCAGTGACAAAATAAAAACGGAGAGCAGTAGCGTGCGTGTTGTATTGGTTGTATTCATGATTAATCGCACCCATTAAAAAAACAGACTGCGGTGCGTCGGAAATCATCCACGCCGCAGGTCGAACCACCGTCAACAACGCATCAGCGTCGTACGTTCAATGCATGTCCAGCAATGCGTTGATTTCTGCCAGGTCGGCCTCCGACAATGCACCGGACGCTGCTTTCAATTTCAAACCGGCGACCAGCGTGTCGTAGCGAGCTTTTGCCAGATCGCGTCGGGTCGAATACAGCTGTTGCTGTGCATTCAATACATCGATGTTGATCCGCACACCCACCTCATAGCCTAGCTTGTTAGCATCTAACGCCAGCAAGCTGGAGCGCTCTGCTGCTTCCAGCGCACGCACTTGCGACAAACCACTTTGCACACCGAGATAGGCACTGCGAGCGCCTTGTGCTGCGTTGCGGCGTGCAGTATCCAAATCTGCACGGGCTTTTTCTTCAAGCGCGATGGCTTGTGTCACCTGGCTGCTGGTGGCGTAACCGGAAAAAATCGGGATATTCAGTTGCACGCCGATATTGGTTACGGTGCTGGAAAACGGCGAGCTCAGAAAAGCGCTTTTTGAGTCTGTATAGCTAGCCACTGCGTCCAGCGTGGGTAAATGCCCTGCGCTGGCGCGTCGTATATCCAGCTTCGCAATTTCAGCAGCGAGCCCCTGT
>JBJTXC010000232.1:0-3804 GCA_046082065.1 Burkholderiaceae bacterium | reverse complement strand
GTTTGAACTTGAGTTTTCGACCTGGACCACAGCGCTGCTTCGCTGCGCGGATAGCTCTACTCTGACGGGATTAACCGAGAATGCGCCGGCCCACGCATCGACGGCAATCGCCCATGTCATCGTCAGCGCAACAGCGAGTGCAATGGGGTGCCACCCAAGCCTGCGATGGCACAAAAAAAACAGCGCCCGGCTTATTGCAAAGCGCTTTACTTCGGCGCCTGCCGGGCGCTTCATGATCGGACCGTGACGATCAGAAAGTGACGGTGGCGATCACCTGATCGGAATAGCTTCCGGTGGAGACATCCTGGCCTGCGTCGATCTTGCCGCAGATACTGATAGTGGTTGCAGCCAAGCCACCCGCCACGCCCGGATCATATACATCAAGGCCGGATGAACCCCAAGCCTCGGTTTCGCTGTGCGAGCAGCTGAATGCCGTACCCGCGGGTTTGAACAGCGAATACGCCAACACCTCACCGGTGATCGATGCGTGTGCCATTCTTCTTGCGCCGGTGACAGCATCCGGATTGTTACCGCTGCTGAGTGCGATGGTTGGGAGGGTCCCTTTGACGCACGCAATGGTGATCGAGCCATCTGCATAGCTGGCCGAGGTATTTGAGGGGTTGTAGTTGGTTCCGAAGTCAACCGCTGCAACGCTGCTGATAGCGCAGCTGGCGGCAATCGTCGCGGTGATGTTGACGGTATCGGTGATCGAAGTAGTCGCCTGCGCCGCGCCGTGCGACAACAATGCGAGCAATGATGCGGTAGCGAGTGTGCCTTTCAAACCGTTCATCATCGGGTCCTTTCCAAGGTTGTTGAAGGGAGCCCGATCTTAGTGACTGCTGCCAACGATCCGCGCAGCGGTGGTGGCCAAACAGAGCGCAAAAGTGCAGCGACGACACATTCACTGATTTTTCGTGGCGAAGCTGCAACGTTCTTTAGCGGTTACGGTTCAATAGACTTTGCTTTCATGTGTTTAACTTCAAATCAGCCACTGTCAATCTACGTGGCTTCAATGAAGTGATTTCATTACATCTCGGCTCAATACATCCACTGTGCAACTATTGAAAAGTTTTACCCTGCGCTGCCAGGCTCTGGAGTAGCGGTGAAATTTGCCATGCATGTCCATTCGGACCGCTGGCGTAACCTTGAATTGCAGCAAGCACCTGATCAAGCCCGATGCCGCCGGCGTAAAACATTGGACCACCGCGGTAGAGCGGAAAGCCATAGCCGGTGAGATACACCAAGTCAATATCCGAGGCGCGCAGCGCAATGCCCTCCTCCAGAATCTTTGCACCTTCGTTCACGAGCGCATACATCAGCCGCTCGACAATCTCTGCATCACCGACATTGCGTCGCTGCAGACCCATATCAGCGGCGTGCGCCAGGATCATCTGATTGACGACCTCTGAGGGATGCGCAGTGCGATCGCCCGCGTGGTAGTCATACCAACCCGCCGAGGTTTTTTGTCCGTAGCGGCCGAGTTCGCATAACTTGTCGCCCACTAACGAATAGACCATGTCAGGGTGCTCGATGCGACGTCGCTGACGAATATGCCAGCCGATGTCATTACCTGCCAGATCGCTCATGCGAAATGGCCCCATAGCAAAGCCGAAGCTTTCGATGGCGTGATCAATCTGCGCGGGCAAACATCCCTCTTCCAGCAGAAAAAATGCTTGACGCAGGTACTGCTCGATCATGCGATTACCAATAAAACCATCACACACGCCTGACACCACGCCCGTCTTGCCGATTTTTTTCGCGAGCGCCATCACCGTGGCCAGTACATCATCCGCAGTCGCTTTACCACGCACGACCTCGAGCAGCTTCATCACATTGGCCGGGCTGAAGAAATGGGTACCAATCACGTCATGCGGACGAGCAGTGAAGCCGGCAATACGATCCACATCCAGTGTCGAGGTGTTCGACGCCAAAATAGCGCCGGGCTTCATCACCTGATCGAGCCGACGAAACACCGTTTCTTTCACCGACATCTCTTCAAAGACTGCCTCAATCACAATATCGGCCTGCGCTAATTCGGCGTAGTCGAGCGTGGTGCTGATCAGCGACATGCGCTTATCCAGCTGATCCTGAGTGAGTCGACCTTTCTTCAGCGTGTTTTCATAATTTCGACGTATGGTCGCGACACCTTTATCGAGCGCATCTTGCTTGGTTTCCAGCATGCGTACCGGAATACCGGCGTTGGCGAAGTTCATGGCGATACCTGCACCCATGGTGCCCGCACCGATCACCGCCGCGGAATGGATCGCGCGCAGCGCAATGTCTGCGTCGATACCCGGAATTTTCGAGGCACTACGTTCGGCAAAAAATGCATGTCGCAACGCTTTGGATTCAGTCGTTTGCACCAGATACAAGAACTGATCGCGCTCGAAGCTCAAGCCATCTTCAAACGGCATCGTCACCGAAGCCTCGACCGCATCAATACATCTTGACAGCGCAGGGTAATGCGCTGCTTGTGGCTGTATGCGATCACGCATGGCGTTTAATACCAGCTTGGTATCGGCGTCAGTGATTTGATGATCACGAACTTTCGGTAGCGGACGCGCGTCGGCGATCTGACGAGTAAAGTCAATTGCACCCGCCAGCAACTCACCATCGATCATCTGATCAAACAAGCGGGTCGCGGCCAGCTTTTCTGATCGTACCGGCGCGCCAAACACAATCATGTCGAGCGCCTGCTGCAGACCGATCATGCGCGGCAAGCGTTGCGTGCCACCGGCACCCGGCAAGATGCCAAGTTTCACCTCAGGCAGCGCAATCTGCGCGCCCGCGCTGGCCACGCGGTAATGACAACCGAGTGCCAGCTCCAATCCACCACCCATGGCCAGGCCATGAATCGCGGCAATCACTGGCTTAGTGCATGACTCAATATTACGAATGACCGTGTGCAGCGAAGGCTCTTGCAGTGCCTTGGGGGTATTGAACTCACGAATATCTGCACCGCCGGAAAAACCCTTACCGCTGCCAATCAAGACAACGGCGCGAATCGCCGCGTCATCCACCGCGCGCTGTACGCCTTCCAAAATGGCAGATCGGGTCGCGAAGCCCAAGCCGTTGACCGGTGGGTTGTCAAGCGTGATGACAGCAACGTCACCGTGCTCGCTGAATGATGCGGACATGAGGTCTCTCCGGGAAAAGTTGAAAGCCAGCGTCGAGCGTCGGCCAGATCAAACTCATAATATACCGGAGAGCAATCTTGCTATTTCGACTTCACTTTAAGCAGGGCGCTGCGCTGCTGGTCTTCGTGGTAGGCATAATCGACGCGCCCATTGCTGACCTGTGCAATCACCATCATGTTGGCGCTGATCGCTTCATGGTCTTGCACGCTGAACGGTTTGTAGTAGCTGGTCACCACGCCTTGGTAGCGGGCCTGGAGATGCTCTAGTGCCTTGCGAATCGCGTCACCGTCGGTGCTGTTCGCTTGCCGTAGTGCCAACGCAAGCAGATGCATACCATCGTAGCCTTGCGCCGCGCTCATGGGTGATGGAATCAAGTCGGTATTGAATTGGCGCCGATATGCCAATAAAAAGCTGTTCTTGGCGGTTGAGCCTGCGTCCTGTATGAAGGTTTGTGGCAGCAGTGCGCCCTCGCCCGCGCTACCCGCAGCATCGATGAAATTGCGCATCGATAGCGTCCAACTCCCCATCATCGGCGCGCGCCATCCCATGCTTTTCATACCGCGAGCGACTTGCGCCAACTCTGGACCAATACCCCAGCCCACCACGGCTTGTGCGCCGGCTGTACGCGCATTTTTCAGCTGCCGGCTCATATCGGTCTCCCCAATTT
>JBJTXC010000231.1:0-2475 GCA_046082065.1 Burkholderiaceae bacterium | reverse complement strand
CTTGCATCCCCAGGTTCCAAGCATTCCCACACTGACGGGCAAGGTCTCATCAATGGCACCTTTTCCGTTGTAACTCGTTGCTACCGCAATGCCTGCCGCGCGAACAACCCGATCTAACAAAGCACGCGCTTTCTCATTTTGAATGCCCTGCCCGACAATAAAAACCGGACGATCTGCATGTTCGATCGCCTCTGCGAGAACCCGGACCGCCTCGGCATCAGGCCTTCCGGGTGTGTGTATAAGATGGCCCGCTGACGGATAAAGCGTTACACGCTTGTTGGGCTCAAACTCGCGACGGATGATGCTGGTCTTCAGCACAACTGCGGCTGGGCCGTGGCGCGGTAGGGTCGCGTGCTTGAATGCCATCTGAACACCATAGACAGCCTCGTCGACCTCGGTGGCATAGGCACAGAATTTGGTCATTGTTCGAAACACGGTCGCCGCATCCGCAGCCCCGTAATCACCCGTCATGGTTTGGTAAACCCCCCGCATCGCGAAACCGTCATAACATGACGTGTCGGTCAAAACGACCATTGGCGTACCAGCGAAATATGCCTCGAGTACCCCAAACGCGCCTGTCGTTGTTGCAAATGGGCCCATTCCCATGAATACCCCAGGCCTGCCCAGCACTTTTCCGTACGCTTGCGCCATTACGGATGCATGTTGCTCAGATCGAGTCAGCACGAGGCGCAGTTTGTCGCGGACTTCGTAAAAATCATCGAGCATCCAAGTGATGCCGAGCCCCGGCAAGGTAAAGGCGTGGGTTGCCCCGCACTCCACCAAGGTCTTGACGATGTGATGTTTGGTAGCGGCCATTGGATCCCCAGTTGAAATTGTATGCAAACGTTTGCAAAGCGTACCATTCAGATATAAAATGTCAACTAAAACCCTGTGCGTTCAGTGAAAAAAGACCTGCAAAAAAATGTTGCAACGCTTCATGATGTTGCACGGGCCGCTGGAGTTTCACCGGGCACGGTCTCGCGCGCCCTCACGCGACCAGAACTGGTCGCTGAGCGAACTCGCAGCAAGATACTCAGTATTGTGGATCGACTTCACTATCTGCCGGATCCGCATGCACGAGGTCTAAAACTATCAAAGCCCGGTGTTATCGGAGCGGTAATCCCAAGAAGCGGAATTTCGACATTTTCGCAAACCATAGCAAGCCTGAACGACTCCCTTGAGGCGCATGGCCTCACCTTAATCGTTTCGCAGCCTGAGGCCTCTTCAGAAGCGTCAAAACATGCTGCTTATCGACTTCTCGAAAAAGGGGCCGATGCACTCATCCTGCTTGGCGAAGATCATGCGCCTGAACTTTATCGACTTCTTGAATATCGCGGACTCACTCATTTACTCCTCTCACCCATCAGCCCCCCAAAAGGATCACCTTATGTTTCGATCAATCATCGAGAGGCAGGCCATATCGCCGCTCGGCACCTCGTTCATCTTGGACACAAAAAGTTTGCCTATATCGGTAGTTCTGTACTCAACAATCCCCGTGCTCAGGAGCGGCTCGCCGGCGTACAAGCAGAGTTAAAGACACATGGTCTCGCACTTCCCAAAGGCGCAATCACGAATCAGCCGCACCAAATAGACTCTGGAAAAATTGCGATCAAGCACGTGCTAAAGAATCACAACGATACCACTGCAATTATCTGTACCAGCGACTATTACACTCTCGGTGTCATTCGAGCACCTCACGAGTTAAAGATTAAAGTCCCGCAAGATATTTCGGTAGTTTCATTTAATAACAATGATTTTTCAAGTTTCACGATGCCCGCAATTACGACTGTCGATCTAAAGTATCAAGAGGTCGGTACTGAGGCTGCGATGATGATGCTGAGATTACTAGGTGGAGAAAAAGTGCGGCCGGTACGGATTGAACCCGAGTTGTGTATTCGCGAAACCAGCGGCCCAGCAAAAGGATTGAGTAGCGGCTAGGGTGTGTTCGCGCTTGATCCAAAGGCGCGGGCCACCCAGCAAGGCGGGGGCTTGGCTTAGACCGGGTTCGCTATTGGCATGCGCATCTTTGTCTGATAATATACGCATATTTAATGCGCATAAATCTGATACATCTATGACAACAACCAAGGGTGTCGGCCAATCAAGCCGTTCAAGTCGGCAGGCCACCAATCTGACGATCGACAGCGTCGTGCTCAGCGAGGCCAAGGCTCTGGGGATCAACATCTCCCGGGCCTGCGAAGCCCACCTCCAAGAAATAGTGCGGCAAGAAAAGACACGTCTCTGGAAAGAACAGCATGCTAAGTTCCTGGAGCATTACAACGCCGAAGTCGACCGGGACGGCCTACCCTTGGATCAATGGCGGCAGCTCTGATAGCGCAACGATTTGAGGTCTTTGCCAACTCCGGTAAATCGGCTGGTAACGCCCCCCTGCTAGTGAATATACAGAGCGATCTGCTGGAGGGCTTACAGACACGGGTGGTTATTCCTTTAGCCCCAAAAGATCACTATTTGAAG
>JBJTXC010000230.1:0-13210 GCA_046082065.1 Burkholderiaceae bacterium | reverse complement strand
GGTTTTTTCAGGCATTTGCCAGTAGCCTTTAAATACATTCGGGCCCTTGACCTGGATCTCACCAACCTCACCAATGGCACATGAGTCCCCTTCGGTGTTCACCACGCGTACCGATACGCCGGGTAGTGCGGGTCCCACGGTGCCAGGTTTACGCTGACCGAGATAAGGATTCGAAGTCAGCATCGCTGTTTCGCTCATGCCGTATCGCTCGAGAATTGTGTGACCAGTACGATCAGAAAATTGTGCGAAGGTATCGGCGAGTAACGGCGCTGATCCTGATACGAACAGGCGCATATTCGAACACTTATCGCGTGTAAAGAGGGGGTCTGCTAATAGTCGAACGTAGTAGGTGGGTACGCCCATGAAGATGGTGGAACGCGGCAGATGGTGAATGACTTCAGCACTATCAAATTTCGACAGAAAAATCATTTTGCTGCCGTTATACAGCGCACCATGTGCTGCCACGAATAGTCCGTGAATATGAAATAGTGGCAGCGCATGTAGTAGTACATCATCTTTCTGCCAGTGCCAGACATCGTGCAACACCGTGATGTTTGAAGCGAGATTTCCGTGGGTGAGCATGGCGCCCTTGCTGCGACCGGTCGTGCCTGAGGTGTACAAAATAGCAGCAAGGTCGTCGGGATCACGATGCACCGTCTCGAAGCGATCGCCAAAATGCACTGCGCGCGATAGCAGACTGCCGCTGTTCCGGCCTTGGTTAACTTCTCGCGAAACCTCATCCAGTGTGAAGATATGCGAGGTGCCGCGCGCAAACGCCGTTTGTGCGATCCAGCCAAAATTTTTCGGCGCACACACCACTACCGAAGGAGAGGCGTTCTCGATGAAGTACGCCATCTCAGTAGCGCGATAGGCAGTGTTTAAGGGTAAATACACAAAGCCGGCGCGCACCGTAGCGAGATACAGCATCAGTGCTTCGGGCGATTTCTCGACCTGCGCCGCGATCCGCGCGCCTGCCGGCAAGTTGAGGCTGGCAAACAGATTGGCGATTTTTGCGCTGCCGCGCTCACAATCGCGCCAGCTGTAATAAAGCCCATCGCTGGTTTCTAACCAGCAGTCATCCAGGTCATCCGGAAAGCGTGCTCTGAAGATGGCGTAAAGATTAGTATTCACGGCGCGTTGTACGATGCCTCAACGCTCGGCATTAGAGGTCTCGTTGGCTTGCTCGGGCTCGGGTATGGCCATTGCGTCAGCAGGATGTCGATAGGCAAACCACAGCAACAGCATGCCGAGCATAATCATAGGCAGCGACAGTAGTTGGCCTGCAGAGAGACTCCAGCTGCCGATAGCGACCTCGTAATCCGGCATCCGGAAGAATTCGGTGAAAAAC
Organism: Burkholderiaceae bacterium; assembly: GCA_046082065.1. Classification (GTDB taxonomy): domain Bacteria; phylum Pseudomonadota; class Gammaproteobacteria; order Burkholderiales; family Burkholderiaceae_D; genus Pernthalerella. Next base: position 11,862 of record JBJTXC010000230.1, on the reverse strand, counting down.
CTTGCGCAGCCATAGCCGGCTGAGAATACGCCACTCACCGCGAGATAGGGACGCGCTTTACGTGCAAATAGCCACAGCAAAATGAATAGCAGCACGCCGTCGATAAGCGCCTGATAGATCGGCGAGGGGTGACGCGGTAACGCATCTACATTCGGCCAGATCATCGCCCAGGGTAAGTCTGCATCGGCGACACGTCCAGGTAGTTCGGCGTTGATGAAGTTGCCGATACGACCGAACGCATACCCCAGCGGTACTAGTGGCGCGATGAAGTCCATGACGGCCATCCAGCGCCGGCCATGGAAGCGCGCCCACATCCACATCGCAATCAGCACGCCTAAAAAACCGCCATGAAACGACATGCCGCCTTTCCAGATGGCGATGATCTCATCGGGATTAGCGAGGTAGTAACCGGGGTGGTAGAACAGAACCTCGCCAAGCCGGCCGCCAATCACGACGCCGAGCACACCGTAAAACAGCAGGTCATCGATATCGGTCGAGCGCCATCCCTCGGCGGCGATATGCGGCTGACGCAGCCGTAATCTTCCTAGTATCAAGAACTGCACAAAGGCCGCCAGATACATCAAGCCGTACCAGCGAACGGCGAGCGGGCCGATCGCAAGCGCGATCGGATCAGGCAGAGGATGAATCAGCATTCAGAAATTTTCGCAGATTGCCGTGACGGGCGAGGATCAGTTTGCATTACCAATTTCCGGGCGTACTAGATGGGCTCAGACCCCTGCATTGGGAATCGGCATTCCCCTAACCCAAGGTATTATAGTCACTTGCTTGCCGTCGCTCGCGCAGGCACGCCGCCTTATTTTTGTATAACGGAGACCGAATGGACGCTAACGAACGCTCGAAACATATTACCGAAGGAGTCGAGCGTAGCCCGAACCGCGCGATGTACTACGCCATGGGTTACACAAAAAATGACTTCAACAACCCCATGATTGGTATCGCCAACGGGCACTCCACCATCACACCTTGTAACTCCGGATTGCAGAAACTGGCGGACGCCGCGATTGCCGCTACCAAGGCGGGCGGGGGTAATCCACAAGTGTTTGGTACGCCGACTATTTCTGACGGCATGTCGATGGGCACCGAGGGTATGAAGTACTCATTGATCTCGCGTGAAGTCATTGCAGATAGCATTGAAACTTGCGTGCAGGGTCAGTGGATGGATGGCTGCGTCGTCATCGGTGGCTGCGACAAGAATATGCCGGGCGGTATGATCGCGCTGGCGCGCACCAATGTGCCAGGGATTTATGTGTACGGTGGCACCATCAAGCCGGGTAACTGGAAGGGCACGGACCTCACTATCGTGTCCGCGTTTGAAGCGGTTGGTCAGTACACTGCCGGCAAAATGTCGGTGGAAGATTTCGAGGGTATCGAGCGTAATGCGTGTCCCTCCACCGGCTCTTGCGGTGGTATGTTCACCGCTAACACCATGTCATCGTCATTCGAAGCACTAGGGATGTCGCTGCTGTACTCGTCGACCATGGCCAACCCGGACCATGAGAAAGTCGATTCGGCCGCGGAATCAGCGCGTGTCTTGCTGCAGGCGGTCAAAAACAATCTAAGGCCGCGTGACATCATCACTCGTAAATCGATCGAGAACGCGGTAGCAGTGATTATGGCCACTGGCGGCTCGACCAACGCGGTGTTGCATTTTCTGGCGATTGCCCATGCCGCAGATGTCGAGTGGCATATCGATGATTACGAGCGCATGCGCAAGAAGGTGCCGGTGATTTGTAATTTGAAGCCCTCGGGTCAGTATGTGGCGACTGATTTGCACGCGGCTGGTGGCATTCCCCAGGTGATGAAGATTTTACTCAACGCTGGCTTGCTGCATGGCGACTGCATCACTATCACCGGCAAGACCATGGCCGAAGAGCTTGCGAACGTGCCTGATCAGCCACGAGCTGATCAGGATGTGATCATGCCGATCGAAAAAGCGATCTACAAACAAGGGCACCTTGCGATCCTGAAGGGCAATCTGTCACCTGAAGGATGTGTCGCCAAGATCACCGGTTTGAAGAATCCAGCGATTACAGGTCCGGCGCGCGTTTTTGATGATGAGCCGTCCGCGATGCAAGCGATTTTGGCAGACAAGATCAAGGCTGGCGACGTGCTGGTACTGCGCTACTTGGGACCAAAGGGCGCACCGGGTATGCCGGAGATGCTGTCGCCAACCTCGGCGCTGATTGGTAAGGGGCTCGGCGAGTCGGTCGGCTTGATCACCGATGGTCGTTTTTCTGGCGCTACCTGGGGCATGGTGGTCGGCCATGTTGCTCCTGAGGCCTACGCGGGCGGTAACATCGCGTTAGTTCAGGAGGGCGACTCGATCACCATTGATGCGCACCAGTTGCTGATACAGCTGAACGTGGCCGATGACGAGCTCGAGCGCCGGCGTAAGGCCTGGAGCCCTCCGGCACCCAAGTACACCCGCGGTGTACTAGCCAAATTTGCCAAATTAGCATCGAGCGCAAGTCGGGGTGCGGTGACTGATTAAACCAAGTGTGAGTGAGTGTAAAGTTCTGCGCGTCGATTCGCTTGCAGCGCTACTGTATCAGTGGCGCTGATCTTGCCGGTGATCTTGTCGCTGGTCGGCTTTCATTCAGGCGTCGAGCAAGCAAGTGCAAGCCTGACTTGGGTGATCCGGCTTGTGAAACGCGCTACAATTCGCCCGCTTAAAATTTTGAACGGAGAGACACACATGAAAGCTACTCTGGTCGCTGCCGTAGCCGTTGCAGCTTTGGCTTCCAACGCGGCGCTCGCTAGCGAGCAACTGGCAAAAGAAAAAAACTGCCTCGCCTGCCACGCGATTGATAACAAGGTTGTCGGCCCTGGTTATAAAGAGGTCGCAGCAAAATACAAAGGCGACAAATCGGCCGAGGCCAAACTGGCGACCAAAATCCAAAAAGGTGGTAGCGGTGTTTGGGGTCAGGTACCGATGCCCGCCAATCCTCAAGTGAGCGAAGCCGAGGCGAAGAAGCTGGCCGCATGGGTCTTGTCACTGAAATAATCGCGACGCGTGTTGTTTAGACGCCCTGCAAAAAAGCGCTCCGATTGGAGCGCTTTTTCATTGGTCGGATGAATTCTTCGACGAGTTACATCAGGGCCGACTTCAACGCACGACAGCAATTTGTGAACGCTTGCCGGCTTGGTAGGTATAAAGCGTTAAGGTGCCTTGTTTCATATCCCCCTTCGCATCGAACTCGATTTTTCCGGTCACACCTTGGTAGCTTGCTTTAGCGAGTTCGGGCAAATACTTGTTTGGCTCAGCTGAATTAGCTCGCTGCATCGCATCGGCCATCACCATCACAGCATCATAGACATACGGCGCATAGAGCTTGACCTCGACACCGAATTTTTTCTTGTAGTCGGCGCGAAAGCCGTCCATCGCTTTCTTGCCGCTATCTTCTACACCGCCCGCCTCGGCGCAGACGACTTGACCATCCGCCATGGATCCTGCCGAGAGTGAGGGTAGCTGCTCGGTGCAGATACCGTCACCACCCATGAACTTGGCATTAATCCCCAGTTGCTTCATCTGACGCAGCATCGGCCCACCCACTGCGTCCATACCACCGAAGAAAACCAGCTCGGGTTGTTTGCCTTTGATGGCGGTGAGGATGGCGTTGAAATCTGTCGCCTTGTCGGTGGTGTACTGCCGCCCAACGATGTTGATGCCCGCTGCTTTCGCCGCCTTGGCAAACTCATCGGCAACACCCTGACCGTAGGCAGTGCGGTCATCAATGATTGCAATGTTTTTTACCTTGAGCGTGTTGGCGGCGTAGCGACCCAGAGCGCCGCCTAATTGACCGTCATTGGCAACCACACGGAACGCGCCTTTGTAACCCTGTTGTGTGTATTTCGGGTTGGTTGCAGATGGCGAGATTTGCGGGATACCGTGATCGTGATAAATCTTTGACGCAGGGATCGTGGTACCGGAATTGAGATGACCGATCACCCCGTTCACTTTGGCATCCGTGAGTTTTTGAGCCACCGAAGTGGCTTGCTGCGGATTAGCCCCATCATCTTCAGCGACCAGTTGGAATTTCACTTTCTTTCCATCCAGGCTAATGCCTTTGGCATTCAGCGCGTCAATGGCCATGCGCGCGCCATTCTCATTATCTTTACCGAGGTGCGCAATCGGGCCCGAGAGTGGACCGACGTGCCCGATCTTGACGATCTGCTCTTGCGCCAACACGGAAGCCGCAGGCAAAACCAAGGCCAGCAAAGAAAGGCAACGATATTGAAACCGCATGGAAAACCTCCGATGGGTGGAAAAAAATTAATTCTACCCGCGCGCGGGTATCGAGATCAGCGGCGGCGTTAACGCATGCCTGGTCTCGCCGGTAAATTCAAAATTCAGATCAGGCTGTCGTCCAGCAACAATATCGGCGATGGCACGCCCCGAACCGCAGCCCATGGTCCACCCCAAGGTGCCATGACCGGTGTTCAGGAACAGGTTGCCATAACGCGAGCGACCGATGTAAGGAATATTCGACGGTGTCATCGGCCGCAGTCCACTCCAGTACACCGGGTTTTCATAATCGCAGGCGTTCGGAAATAGCTCGCGGGTACGCCGCGTGATCGCTTCGCAGCGCACCTCATTCAAGTCGCGCGAGTAGCCATTAATCTCTGCGGTACCGGCCACGCGCAGGCGATCACCGAGTCGCGATATCACCAGCTTATGGCCATCATCGGTCAGCGATACCGTGGGTGCTAACGCCGGTTGCTTGACCATATAAGTAGCCGAGTAGCCTTTGCCCGGATAAATCATCAGATCCATACCGATTCGTTTAGCCAGTGGTTGCGAGAAACTTCCTATGGCCAGCACGTAGCTGTCCGCCTTGAGTTGCTGGTGTCGGCCATGAGCATCAATCACTTCAACTGCGCTGATACGCGATGAGGCACCGCTACCCTCGGTGAGCAAACGGGTCACGATGGTATTAAAGACGAAGCGTGTACCGTTTTGTTCGCAGGCGCGCGCTAGTCCGGTTGAAAATTTGTAGACATCACCGGATTCATCGGTCGGTGTGAAGTCGGCACCCACCAGCTTGGATCGAATCGAGGCGAGTGCAGGCTCAAGCTGAACTGCTTCATCGGCATCGATGCTACGACGCGGGCAACCTAAATCGCGCATCAGCTGTGCGGCTGATAATGACTGCTCGAATTCTGTTGGGTCGGTATAGAAATGAAGTATGCCGCGTGTCTCGCAGTCGTACTCGATGCCGGTTTCACTGCGTAGGGCTTGCAAGGTTTGCCGGCTGTATTCGGCCAGCGCGACAATCTGGCGGATGTTGTGTGCTGAACGATCGGGTGTGCATTCGCGGAGAAACTGTAATCCCCAGCGCCATTGCAACCAATCGGCGCGTGGTCGAAACAACAGCGGCGCATCGTCTTTGCTCAGCCAGCGCAGCAGCTTCAGCGGTGCGCCCGGATTCGCCCAGGGCTCTGCGTGTGAAACGGAGATTTGGCAACCATTGGCATAGCTGGTTTCCTGCGCGACGCCGGGCTGTCGATCAATGACGGTGACCTCATGCCCCGCTTTTTGAAGAAACCAGGCCGAGGCAGTACCTATGATGCCGGCACCGAGCACAATCACTTTCATTTGGGATCCTGTAACGAATGCGACGCGTTTTAAGCGGCGCTGATCATGACGATACGCTGCGCGAAGTGCTGCTTGCGATAGAAACTAATCGACTCAGGAATGATTCGACGTCAGCGTAGCAATTTCTTGAGCGACCGCGCTGCGAACCTCTTCGCGCAATCGCGCCTCAAGCAATGAGCCGAGTTCATAAGCAACTTTGCTGGAAAGTTCCGAGGTTGCGGCTTGTGCGGCAACCGGCAATGCATTCGTCAGTGTATTCAACAGTTCTGCTTGTAGTCGTGCGCCGAGTGCCTGCGGCAGATGCTCTCTCAACGCGGCTTCCACCAATACCGGTACTTGTACCGATAGTTCGGTAATCAGTCGTTGCGATAGCGTCTCTTCGATCTGTTCAAGCGGTAAAGCAGCATAGGCTTCAGATGCCCTGGGGGCAGCAGTGGTGTCGATGACGTCGGTGAGTATCGGGATATCTTGCTCGGTATCATTCATGATCAGTCAGCCACATGGTGGGTGAGCGGGTAGCCACGTTGCTGATAGTACTTGTAGCGCTCACGACCTGCAATCAAATCCTGTGAATCATTTGAAACCAGCTCGAACAGGCGCTCAAAACTAGCAAAACAAGTCGGGGTACGTTGAGACAAATTGACGAGCGCTTCATGGTGCGGCAGTGGCAGCTCGCAATTGTCGGTCAGGATAATCGGCGTTTGTGCCGCCAATGTGTCGTCGGCAAGCACGTGAGGCAGAAAGTCTTGCTCGGAGAATGTCCAAAGCAGCGCATCGATCCGCGCCAGTTGTGCGCTGTCTTCGGTCAGCACCACCAGCCTGGTGTTGGCGGTCTGCGCTTTACGTATCAAGCGACAGGCGTAGTGCAGCTTGTCGGGGACCTTGCTATGGAAATCAATTCGCGTCATGCGCCAGCTTGTACCATCCCGTTATGACGTAGCAGCGCATCAATGTTGGGTGCGCGGCCGCGGAATGCAGTAAATGATTCCAGCGCGGGTCTCGATCCGCCAACGGACAATATCTCCCGGTGAAATGCCAAGCCGGTTTCTGCCAAACGGTTGGGATCGCCTTGTGCTTCTTCGAAGGCGCCGTAAGCATCAGCAGATAAAACCTCAGCCCATTTGTAGCTGTAATACCCGGCGGCGTAACCACCCGCAAAAATATGCGAAAACGAATGTTGAAATCGATTGAATGCGGGCGGGATGATGACCGCAACTTGATGTCTGATTTCGGCCAGTAAATCCGCAACGGTTTTAGTGCCGCTTGGATCATAGTCGTCGTGCAAATGCATATCGAATAAAGAAAACTCAACCTGCCGCAGCATTTGCAAGCCCGACTGAAAATTCTTGGCAGCGATCATTTTGTCGTACAGCGACCGTGGCAGCGACTCACCGGTATCAGCATGCTCGGTCATGTGCTGTAATACGTCCCACTCCCAGCAGAAGTTTTCCATGAACTGTGAGGGCAGCTCAACTGCATCCCACTCAACGCCGGCGATGCCGGAGACGCCAAGCTCATCGACCGCAGTCAGCATGTGGTGCAGCCCGTGCCCGAACTCATGGAATAAGGTGATCACTTCATCATGAGTGAAATATGCCGGCTTCTTCACGCCATTGATGGTGGCCGGTTCGGTGAAGTTGCAGGTGAGGTAGGCGATCGGCGTTTGCAGATTACCTGCCAGATTCTTGCGACCGCGTGCATCATCCATCCACGCCCCACCACGTTTACCGTTGCGTGCGTACAGATCGAGATAAAACTGGCCAATCAGCTGACCCTTTTTCTCAATTCGAAAAAAAGTCACGTCTGCATGCCACAGCGGGCTGGTATCGGGTTTGATGTCGACGCCGAACATATTTTGAATCAAGCGAAACAGACCGCCGATCACCCGATGCTCAGGAAAATAACGTTTCACTTCTTGTTCGGAAAAAGCGTAGCGTTTTTCGCGCAGCTTTTCAGACGCGTAGGTCATATCCCACGCCTCCAGTTGGTCGAGTCCCAACTCGGCTTTGGCGAAAGCGCGCAGCTCCGCGAGATCATTCTGGGCAAAAGGCCGAGCACGCTTGGCGAGGTCGTTCAGGAACTGAATCACCTGTGAGGGTGCGCTAGCCATTTTCGGTACCAGCGATACCTCGGCGAAATTGGCGTAGCCGAGCAGTTTGGCTTCTTCATTGCGCAATTTCAAAATATCGACGATCAGGTGCGTGTTATCCCATTCGGCATTCGCGCCCAGTTCGGAGGCTTTGGTCGCATTGGCACGGTAGAGCGTCTCGCGCAGCGAGCGGTCAATCGCATACTGCAGCACCGGGAAATAGGACGGAAAGTGCAGGGTAAAGCGCCAGCCGTTTTTACCCTCACGCTCGGCTGATGCAAAAGCGGCTTGCTTTACATCGTCGGGCAGGCCGGCTAGGCGCGCCTCATCATCAATGATGAGCTCATAGGCATTAGTGGCGTCTAGTACATTTTCCGAGAAGCGCGTCGACCATGCGGCTAATTGCTCTTGAATCTCTGCAAAGCGAGCTTTCTTGTCATCAGCGAGCTCTGCGCCCCCGAGCCGGAAATCACGCACTGCGTTATCCACGATGCGTTTGCGCGCAGCTGACAGGCTGGCGTATTCGGCACTCACTTGCAGCGCCTTGTATTTTTCAAACAGCTTGAGGTTTTGTCCAAGCGCTGTCCAGAACTCGGTGACCTTGGGAAGGTTCTCGTTGTAGGTGGCGCGCAGCTCAGGCGTATCGACCACAGCATTCAAATGACCCACCACGCCCCAGGCACGGCCGAGTCGCTCGGTGACCGCTTCGAGCGGCACAACGAACGCGTCCCACCCGATCGCTTCCGATTGCTCTAACTGCGCCACCGTTGTTCGTGCATCCGCCAGCAGTTGCGCGATGGCAGGTGTCACATGCGACGGCTGAAACAGATCGAAGCGTGGCAGATCGGTGAAGTCAAGCAGGGCGTTGGTGGTCATGGTGTTTCAAGTATCAGCCGTGTGCTGCACGTTCGGCAGCTTCAATGGTGTTTACAAGCAGCATGGTGATTGTCATTGGGCCGACACCACCGGGCACCGGTGTGATCCAACCCGCGACTTCCGCCGAAGGCGTGTAGTCCACATCGCCACACAGTTTGCCGGCGTCATCACGGTTCATGCCGACGTCAATCACGACTGCACCTGGCTTGACCATGTCAGCCGTGACGATGTTCCGCTTGCCGGTAGCCACCACCAAAATATCGGCGTCGCGTGTGTGGTGGCCGAGGTCGCGCGTCTTCGAGTTGCAGATGGTCACGGTGGCACCGGCTTGCAACAGCAGCATGGCTTGCGGCTTGCCGACGATGTTCGATGCACCGACCACCACCGCGGTTGCGCCGCGTACCGGGTAGTTGATGGACTCGAGCATTTTCATCACACCATACGGCGTGCAGGGGCGGAACAAGGGCTGACCAGTCATCAGCAAACCTGCATTACTAATATGAAAACCATCCACGTCTTTTTCAGCAGCGATTGCCTCGATCACTTTATTGGCATCGATATGCGCCGGCAGCGGTAACTGAACCAAAATGCCGTTGATTTTTGGGTCGTGGTTCAGCGCTTCGACCCGTGCCAGCAGTTGCGCCTCGGTCATGCTGGCGTCGTACTTTTCCAGCACCGAGTAAATGCCGTTTTCTTCGCAGGCTTTGACCTTGTTGCGCACGTAAACCTGGGAGGCCTGGCTGTCGCCGACCAAAATGACGGCCAGACCGGGTTGATGCCCTTGGGCGGTGAGCGCAGCTGCGCGCTGGGCGACCTCGCCCCGTAACTGGCGCGAGAGCGCATTTCCATCCATGATTTTTGCTGACATGGGGATGATTGATATCGAATTGTGGGAGCCGGCATTATAAGAGTGGGGGCAAAAGTTTGATTCGAGGCAAACCATTGGCATTCCTCGCAGCAGCGTCAAGTACCTGCATTAAAGTGCCACCCTTCATGTATTTTCATTTAAATAACTTCCTGCATTATGAAATCAATTCCCGCATTTTGAAAATTAGTGAAGTCCTGCTACACTCCGCGCGATTGAAGTCCGGTTGAATTTCGGGGTAATGTCATTCACTCGGCGCTTTTAATTCGTGCACCAGCTACCAACGACAATGGAGACTGTTATGGCAGCGCAAATCGACAATATCCTGGCGCAAGCCGCCAACGACCCCGATGCAATGGAAACCCGCGAGTGGCTTGATGCACTCGAATCCGTGATCGAACACGAGGGCGCTGAGCGTGCGCATTACCTGCTCGAACGCATGGTCGATCTGGCGCGCCGGCGCGGTGCGCATATTCCATTCTCCAGTAACACCGCTTACGTCAATACCATCCCGGCGCATTTGGGTCAGCACTGCCCGGGTAATCTGGAATACGAAGAACGATTGCGCTCATGGATGCGCTGGAACGCAATGGCCATGGTGGTAAAAGCCAACCGCACCGACGGTGATCTCGGTGGCCATATTTCGAGCTTTGCCTCGCTCGCCAATATGCTCGGCATTGGTTTCAACCATTTCTGGCATGCGCCTTCGGATAATCACGGCGGTGATTTGCTGTACATCCAAGGGCACTCGGCGCCTGGTGTGTATGCCCGCGCATTTCTGGAGGGTCGTATCAGCGAGGAGCAAATGCTGAACTTCCGCCGCGAGGTGGATGGCAAGGGATTATCGTCCTACCCACACCCGAAATTGATGCCGGATTTTTGGCAGTTTCCTACCGTGTCGATGGGCCTCGGTCCCATCATGGCGATTTATCAGGCGCGGTTTCTGAAGTATCTGCATGCGCGCCAAATTGCGGATACCGCAAATCGCAAAGTTTGGGCCTTCTGCGGTGATGGCGAGATGGATGAGCCGGAGTCGATGGGCGCGATTGGTATGGCCGGCCGCGAGATGCTCGACAACCTGGTGTTTGTCATCAACTGCAACTTGCAGCGCTTGGATGGGCCGGTGCGTGGCAACGGCAAAATCATTCAGGAACTCGAAGCCGATTTCCGTGGCGCGGGCTGGAATGTGATCAAGGTGATCTGGGGCTCGAACTGGGATGACCTGCTCGCGCGCGACAAAGATGGCGTGCTGCAGCGGATCATGATGGAAACCGTTGACGGCGAATACCAGAACTACAAAGCCAAAGACGGTGCTTATGTGCGCAAGCATTTCTTTGGTAAAGATCCGCGTGGCTTGGAGTTGGTCGCCAACTTGTCGGACGACGATATCTGGCGGCTGCTGCGCGGTGGTCACGACCCGCACAAGATTTACGCTGCGTACAAAGCCGCGCAAGAGCACAAAGGATCGCCCACCGTACTGCTGGTAAAAACAGTGAAGGGCTACGGCATGGGCAAGTCGGGTGAGGCGCGCAACACCGCACACCAAACCAAGAAACTGGCTGACGATGCAGTGCGCGAGATGCGCGATCGATTTGGTATTCCGATTCCGGATGACCAGTTACATGACGTGCCGTTCTACAAGCCGGCGGATGATGCGCCGGAGATCAAATACCTGCATGAGCGTCGCAAACAACTGGGTGGTTATTTACCCCAACGGCGGCGCAAGGCAGATGACATCTTGCCAGTGCCGGCGCTATCCGCATTTCAGGCGGTGCTGGATCCCACCGCTGAAGGCAGAGAAATCTCCACCACACAAGCCTATGTGCGTGTATTGACCGCACTGCTCCGCGACAAGCATCTCGCACCACGCGTGGTGCCAATTCTGGTGGATGAAGCACGTACCTTTGGTATGGAGGGATTCTTCCGGCAGATCGGTATCTTCAGTCAGCAGGGGCAGTTGTACGAGCCGGTCGATAAAGATCAGGTGAGCTACTACCGCGAAGACAAGGCAGGCCAAATTCTGCAAGAAGGTATTAACGAAGCAGGTGCAATGAGTTCGTGGATTGCAGCCGCAACTTCGTACTCCACCAATAATCGAGTGATGATTCCGTTTTATATCTTCTACTCGATGTTCGGTTTGCAGCGCGTAGGTGATCTCGCCTGGGCCGCTGGTGATATGCGTGCGCGTGGCTTCCTGCTCGGTGGCACTTCTGGTCGTACCACACTCAACGGTGAAGGTTTACAGCACGAGGACGGCCACAGCCATATTCTCGCCTCCACTATTCCCAATTGCTTGCCGTATGACCCGACCTTCGCGCATGAAGTGGCGGTCATCATGCATGATGGCTTAAAGCGCATGGTTGAGAAACAAGAGGATGTGTTCTATTACATCACGCTGATGAACGAGAACTACGC
>JBJTXC010000229.1:0-2323 GCA_046082065.1 Burkholderiaceae bacterium | reverse complement strand
TTGGATTAATTCTGCGGCAACCCGATCTGGGCACTGCGATGTTGGTGGTTTCTTCCGGATTTTTTGTGATCTTCCTTGCAGGGCTATCGTGGCGACTCATCATCAGTATGATCATCGCCGGACTTTCCAGCTTGCCGCTGGTGTGGTCGATGCTGCATGATTACCAGCGCGCTCGTGTGATAACCCTGATTGACCCAACTTCGGATCCGCTTGGTAAAGGGTTTCACATCATTCAATCAACCATTGCGATCGGCTCTGGCGGACTGATCGGTAAAGGTTGGTTAAATGGCTCGCAGGCGCATCTCGAGTTCATTCCTGAACGTACGACCGATTTTATTTTTGCAGTGTTCTCGGAAGAGTTCGGCCTGCTTGGTAATGCCGTGCTGCTTGTGTTGTATCTGATGCTGATCGGGCGCGGTTTGTTAATTGCTGCCAACGCACCCACGCTGTTCTCGCGCTTGTTGGCGGGCTCAATCACCTTGTCGCTATTCGTTTATGCCTTCGTCAACATGGGCATGGTCAGCGGCATTCTGCCGGTGGTGGGCGTACCGCTACCTTTCATGAGCTACGGCGGTACTGCGTTCATGACCTTGTCACTGGCGGTCGGCACCCTGATGAGCATACAGCGACACCGCACGCTCGTGCAGACCTGACATGCCCTGCTATTCACTGCCATCGTCGATAACGCGTTTCGGTGTGTTGACGCTGGTGGTGACGCTGTCGGCGTGCAGTACCGTGGTGGTGCCGAGCCGGGAAGACAACACCACTCGCGACCCACCGGCTGCGCCAGTGTCGCGCCCTGCCGCGCCATCGACACCCAATCGCGCCGGTGCCTACTATCAAGATGATGGACCACCAGATCAAGTACCCGCTGGTTTGATCGATACGCCGGACGCAGTACCCAAGATCGAGCCCTATCTGCGCGGGCCGAGCAAGCCGTATACCGTGATGGACCAAACCTTTGTGCCGATCACTGATTCGCGACCTTTTGTGCAGCGTGGGTCTGGCAGTTGGTATGGCAGGAAATATCACGGCCGCAAAACAGCGTCTGGCGAGCCTTATGACATGTTTGCCATGACGGCGGCACATCCGATACTACCGATTCCGTCTTATGCTCGCGTCACCAACATTCGCAATCGCAAGCAAGTGATCGTACGAATCAATGATCGCGGCCCATTTCTTGCGTCGCGCATTATCGATTTATCGTATGTCGCCGCGCTCAAGCTCGACATACTGCGCGGCGGCAGTGCCGAGCTCGAAGTCGAGCGATTGTTGCCCGATGAGATCGCCCGCTTGCAAGCGGCCAAGCCAGCGAATTCAGGTGCCGCGAGTATCCAGCCCACAGCAGAGGATCCGATTTCTGCTGTACTGTCAGCGTCACCCGCTGCAGATCCTGCGACTCAAGCGATGGCGCCCGCGTTTTACTTGCAGCTTGGCGCGTACAGTGAAGAATCAAACGCGCGCAGCATGCATGAAAAACTGATGGCGGCATGGCCTGGCCACTTGCCACCACCGGTCATCGTTCAACAAGGCAGCTGGTACCGACTCCACAGCGGACCATTCGCCAGCCGTGGTTTGGCTACAGACGCTGCGCGCGAGTTGCAGCGCATCGCTCAGATTCAAACGACCGTCGTGCAGCGCTAGTCGTCACCAAAAGCCCGGGCAGAAATTTCCAGCGCGAGCGTGTACAGCGTGTTTTTTTTAATGCCGGTAATTTTCGCTGCCAATGCGGCCGCCTGACTGACAGAACATTGTTCCAGCAATATGCTCAGCACACGCCGCGCTTCCGGCAGCATGTCGGTGCCTGTATCGCTTGCAGCTTGGCCTTCGATCAGTAGTACAAATTCGCCGCGCTGACGGTTCGGGTCTGCCGCCAACCAAGCGACTGCATCCGCTAAAGTGCAGCGATGAATTTGTTCGAATAGCTTGGATAGTTCTCGCGCAATCACGATTCGACGCTGATCACCTAGCACCTCTCGCATCATGCCTATCGTCTCGGTAATGCGGTGCGGCGCTTCATAAAAAATCAAGGTTGCGGTTGAGGGGGTTAGCGCTCGCAACACCGCTTCGCGTTGTGCGTCTTTCGCGGGCAAGAAACCGACAAAGTGGAATCCTTCCGACGACAACCCGCTTACCGACAGCGCGGCAACCGCCGCCGACGGGCCAGCGACGGGTACGGCGATTAAGCCGACATCCAGCACCGCATCGACTACGCGTACACCCGGGTCTGATACCGCCGGGGTGCCTGCGTCAGAGACCAGCGCGACGCGTTCTCCTTGGCGTAGTCGCGCGATAATTTTCTCACTCGCTTCTGCTTCATTAT
>JBJTXC010000228.1:0-13293 GCA_046082065.1 Burkholderiaceae bacterium | reverse complement strand
TCCGAAATGTCGGATTCGGCCACCAAATCAATCAGGGTCTTGAGTTTTCTGAGATCCATGGTTCTGTGTGCTGAGTTGTTTTGTTTGCTGGGTTGAATGGTTTCGGTGGGCGCTCTGCGCTGGGCCGAATCCAACGGGCGGTGCTACAAACGATGTAGCGCGTAATCAATCGCGTGCCGGTAGCCGTCGGCACCTAAACCGCAGATCACGCCTGCGGCTAATTCAGACAAATAAGAGTGGTGGCGGAATGCTTCGCGCCGGTGAATATTCGAGAGATGCACCTCGATGAATGGCAGCTTGACCCCGGCCAGTGCATCACGTAGCGCAATACTGGTATGGGTCAGGCCGCCCGGATTGATGATCAGCGCATCGATGGCTTCGCCGCGCGCGGCATGAATGCGGTCGATCAATTCGCCTTCATGGTTGCTTTGAAATGCCGTGAGCTTTGCACCAGCCGCTTCTGCCTGCATCGCCGCGGCCCGCTCGATCTCGGCCAGCGTGGTTGACCCATAGACCTCGGGCTCGCGACTACCGAGCAGGTTGAGGTTGGGTCCGTTTAGCAGGAGCAGATTTTTTGCCATCGAAAAAGCCGCAATTTCGCGAAGAAGACGACATTTTCCTGCAAAATGTCGCCGGATGGCAAGAAGAAACCGTCCGAAAGACTATATCGATGCCAGATCGGCGCGTACTTTTTCCATGTTCAGGCGCCCCATATAGGTTTGCCGCACGCTACCGTCCGGCCCGATCAAAATCGTGAAGGGCAACCCGCCGGATTGGTTGCCAAATTGCCGCGACAGCTCGCTACCTTCCAGGCCACCCAGCAGCAGCGGGTAGGTGATTTGGTGTTTTTCAGCGAATTCGCGGATGT
The DNA here is from genome assembly GCA_046082065.1 of Burkholderiaceae bacterium. GTDB lineage: Bacteria > Pseudomonadota > Gammaproteobacteria > Burkholderiales > Burkholderiaceae_D > Pernthalerella. The sequence goes on along the minus strand of JBJTXC010000228.1, from coordinate 12,425 downwards.
TAGACGGTGAATCAATGCCGATGCCGACAACTTGAAGGTTTTTTCCGGCGAGTTCATTTTGCAATGCGACCAGCTCAGGCATCTCCGAGACGCACGGCGGGCACCAGGTTGCCCAAAAATTGAGCAACAGGACCTTGCCTTGCCATTCCGACATCTTGCGCTGCTTGCCACCGCTATCTTTCATCGACACTTGCATCAGTGCCGCCACCGCGGTGTCGGCGGGTGCCGAAGGTTGCAAGCGCTTCACGCCAAAATAAATACCAATCGATGTAAATAGAACGGCGATAACGACAAAAGCAGTAATTTTCTTCAAGTCTCAGGCTCCTCGGCCAGTAGCGCGCGCAGCCCGGTCAGGTCGGCTCGGTCGCCGAATTTACGGCTGGCGCCACGCAAATCGTCGCGATCATACAGTGAGAGGTGAACGCCCTCATGCTTCCACATAAAAGACAGCGTCTCGACCGATCGCTCCGGGTAGCGAAAATGGCTGGATTCGGACACCTCGTACGCAATGTTCGCATTCAATAAATACACCGCCACATCCTTGCTGTTGTCCGGGAATAGCAGCAAATGAATATCCGAGTGCTCGCCGGCGGTGCCGTTCAGCACGGCGCCGATCAGCCAGGGCGAGAAGTCCGCCAATTTCTCCATCCACTCGAGCGCGACCAGCCGCAGTTGCCGCAGTCGCTGCGGCTGCGAGTCGCCCAGAAACAGTGCCTGATATTCACGTACCTGTGCTTCGACTTGCGCATTGTCTGGCAAGACATCACCGCGAATCTTCTGATGGCCAATGATGAGCTTGGCCGCCTTGCGTTTGGCGCTGGCGTAGTCAGCGCCGTCTTCGGCAATCATGCGTGCTGCTGCTGCGGCAATCTCTGCACGCAGATGCTCGGCATCATTCGGGGTGTGGATGGCCATACATGCCTGTTGTTGAGCCAAGGTGCGGCGCCGCGCAATCCGCACAACGCACAAGTTCTGCAAAGGCGCTGAATTGAACACACTGCCGGTCGGGTAAAATCGCGCATTCTTCAAGCGCCCACAACGCGGGCTTGCACCGCGCGCTGACACCGCCATTACGCAACACAGATTTTATATGCACATTCACATCCTCGGTATCTGCGGCACGTTCATGGGTGGCCTTGCAGTGTTGGCCAAAGAAGCCGGGTACAAGGTGACAGGCTGCGACGCCAATGTTTACCCACCGATGAGCACGCAGTTGCGTGCACAAGGTATTGAGCTGATCGAAGGTTTTGGGCCGCACCAGATGAGCTTGCAGCCCGATATGTATGTGATCGGCAATGTGGTCTCGCGCGGCAACGCGCTGATGGAAGCGATCATGAATCGCGGGCTGCCGTACATCTCGGGTCCGCAGTGGATGGGTGAATATATCTTGCGTGAAAAATGGGTCTTGGCGGTGGCCGGCACCCACGGTAAAACCACCACTGCTTCGATGCTGGCGTGGATTTTGGAAGACGCGGGTTATCACCCCGGATTTTTGATCGGCGGTGTGCCGATGAATTTTGGTATCTCGGCACGATTAGGCGGCAAGGGTGGTGATGGTGCTTCGTTTTTCGTAATTGAAGCGGATGAATACGACACCGCATTCTTTGATAAGCGCAGCAAGTTTGTGCACTACCGACCGCGCACCGCGATACTCAACAATCTCGAGTATGACCACGCTGATATTTTTCCCGACCTGGCGGCAATCGAGACCCAGTTCCATCACCTGATACGCAGCATGCCATCAAGTGCGCGCTTGATTGTGAACGGCGGCGAAGCCTCGTTGCGTCGCGTGATTGAACGCGGTTGCTGGAGTGAGGTTGAGTGGTTCAATACCGATCAGGGCTGGCAAATGGTCGAGCATGGCGAGGAGCGTTTCGACATCCTGCATCAAGGCGAGCGTCTTGGTGCGTTGCGCTGGCCATTAAGCGGCACGCACAATCGGTGGAATGCAATTGCTGCGATTGCAGCCGCACGCCATGTTGGCGTGTCACCGTCGCAGGCCATCGTCTCGCTGGCTTCATTTCAAAACGTCAAGCGACGCATGGAGACGCGGGGCGTCGTCAACGGCATCACAGTGATTGATGATTTCGCGCATCATCCGACGGCCATTGCAACTACCGTCGGCGGCTTGCGTCGCAAGGTAGGCAAAGCCCGCATTCTCGCGGTGCTGGAGCCGCGCTCGAACACCATGAAGCTTGGCACCATGAAAGATGCTTTACCCAGCAGTCTGGCTGAAGCCGATCTGGTGTTTGGCTATGGCGCCAAAGGCGACGCTAAAGATGCGCTGGGCTGGGATCTCGCTGCAGCCTTGGCACCATTGGGTGAGCGGGCGCGTGCCTTCGGTGATTTATCCGCACTGGTGAATGCCGTGGTAACTGCCGCGCGGCCGGGCGATTCGATACTGGTGATGAGCAATGGCGGCTTTGGTGGCGTGCACCAGCAATTACTTGATGCGCTTGGCGCCGTGCAGTAGTTGCGTTCGCTGCTCTACCTGCACGGGTTTCGATCTTCGTCAGCATCACCCAGCCGCAACGCTACTTTCTGATGGCGGCAACCGGCGATGAATTACTCGATTGGCGTGAAATGACTGCGCGGTATGCCGGCGCGAACCAGCAGGTTATTCAAGGCAGCGATCATGGCTTGTCAGATTTTGAGCAGTATCTCGATCAGGTCGTCAGCTTTTGCGAGCGATGAGTAGCGAATGAATTTGTTCTTCGAAGAATCCGGCGACTTCAAGGTGGGTACCATCCTCAGCCAACAAGGCGAGGCCTACCAGGTCGAGACACCTTCGGGCAAGCGTACCAAGGTGCGTGCGCGCGATGTGTTACTGCAATTTGAAACACCCTCTGCCGCAGAAATGATGGCCAATGCAAACCGTCTGTCTGAAGAGATCGACGTGGCATTTCTCTGGGAGGTGGCCGGTGAAGACGAGTTTGGCGTTGTTGACCTTGGAAATGAGTATTTTGGTCATGCACCCAAGCCGGATGAGGCAGCGAGTTTGCTGCTGAAGATTGCAGCGTCACCGATTTATTTTCATAAAAAAGGCAAGGGTCGTTACAAAGCCGCACCGGCCGCAACTTTGCAAGCAGCGTTAGCCGGCATCGAAAAGAAAAAGCAGCAAGCTTTGATGCAGGCGGCGATGGTCGAACAACTGAAAGCCGGACAGTTACCCGAATCGATCCGGCTCAGTGCGCGACAACTGCTGACCAAACCGGACAAGAACAGTATCGAGTACAAGGCACTCGACGCCGCTTGCAGCGAGCTGCAGACATCGGCTGCCCGCTTGCTGCTCAAGGTGGGTGCAATTGCATCGGCCAAGCAGCTGCACCTGTCACGGTTCTTGATCGAGCACTTCCCGCGTGGCACAGAATTTCCTGCACTTGCGCTGCCGAGTGCGCCTGAGCTACCGGTGGCCGAGGTCGTCGCTTTTTCGATTGATGATGTCACCACGACTGAGATTGATGACGCTTTCTCGGTCACGAGCTTGGCCGATCAGACCATGCGCGTCGGTATTCATATCGCGGCGCCCGGCTTGGGTATTGCTCGCGGTGACGCCATCGACAACATCGCGCGTGATCGTATGAGTACGGTCTACATGCCGGGTGACAAAATCACCATGCTGCCGGATGCCTTGGTTGATCAGTTCACGCTCGCTGCGGGCGATGCCAGACCTGCGCTGTCTTTGTACGTGACACTTGATTCCCAAAATGGGTCGGTACTGCATACCGAGACCGTCATCGAGCGTGTGCCGATCGCGGCCAATCTGCGGCACAACGATCTTGACGCGCAAGTCACCGAGCAAGCCCTGACCGAGGGTAGTGGCGACTATCCGTACAAAACAGAGATCGGCGTGCTGTGGCAATGGGCGCAACAGCTTGAGTCTGAGCGTATGCGCAAGCGTGAGGCATTCGGTCTCAAGCCTGAGCAAGTGAATCGGGTTGATTTCAATTTTTATGTTGATGACGATGTCGTGACGATCACTCGTCGCAAGCGCGGTGCGCCACTCGATAAAATCGTTGCCGAGTTGATGATTTTTGCGAACAGTGCCTGGGGCAAGCTGATGCATGAGCATGGCGTGCCCGGTATTTACCGAGCACAAGGCGGTGGTCAGGGCTGGAATTCGCGTATGCAGGTGCGCATGCAAACTCATGCAGCGCCGCATCAGGGCTTGGGTGTTGATCAATATGCCTGGAGCACCTCGCCACTGCGTCGCTATACCGATCTGGTCAATCAGTGGCAGATCATGGCTTGCCTTCGCGGCGGTGTCACCGCGCCGCTGATCGCGCCATTCAAACCCAAAGATGCTGATTTGTTTGCGATTGTGTCAGCCTTTGATAGTGCATACGGCGCCTATGCCGACTTTCAATCCACCATGGAGCGCTTCTGGTGCTTGCGCTGGCTGGCCCAGCACGAGTTAAGGCAGGTCGAGGCTGTCATGCTGAAAGATGATCTGTTGCGACTGATGGAGATACCTCTCCTTGTACCGCTGACAGGCGTGCGACATCCGCGTGGTACGCAAGTGACCTTGGAATTAATCAGCTGGGACGAAGTCGATCTCACTGTGCAAGCGCGGGTACTGGAAGTGGCGACCCTGTCGGCTGCACTAGCAGATGAAATCGCCCTGGAAGAAGCCGACGCGTTGGATGAAGAAGAGCAGGTCGCGGAGCAGCCCGCCGAGCCGGACCCAACACAAGCAATTCAGACTGACGATGTGTCGGCGGCCGACGAAACTCAGGCGATGCAGCAGGCCGACGTCACATCCACAACATCAATAACATCATCAACATCAACATCGATCCCGGCGTCGGGTAGCGCAGCCAACGAAAATTCATGATCACACGCGACAACCGCTTGCTGCTGATCGGCCTGGGTGCATCGCTGGCGTTACACGCCTTGTTGCTGGCGATGCGGTTTGATCCACCGGCACTCGACCGTTCCCGCCCGTTCGATAGCGGGCTGTCAGTAATTCTGGTCAATGCCAAGCATGATCAGGCACCGATGCAGGCGGATGCACTGGCGCAGGCTAATCTTGCGGGTGGTGGTCACGCAGACGCAGGTCGCGCGCGTTCGCCACTGCCTGATCTGGCCAGGTTGAATGATGGCGCCGAGTTGCAATCACAGCGACAACGCGTCAGCGCGCTGGAAGCAACGCAACAACGCTTGCTCACGCAGCTCAATCAACGACAGCAAAGTGCGCTCCCCATCGGTGAGCCAAATGACTCGCCGCAGCCCGATACGCGTCAGGTGCGTTCTGTCGAGCAGATACAGGCCTTGGCCAGACGCGAAGCCGAGATTGCACGTGACGTGGCTGACTACAACAAGCGCCCACTCAAGACGCAGCTGACGCCCGCGACACGCGAGGTCAGTCATGCGCTGTATTACACTGCACTTCAGAAAAAAATCGAGCTGACCGGTACTTTGAATTTTCCGCAGCGCGAAGGCAAAAAACTCTATGGCGATTTGGTGGTGTACATCCCGGTGTATCAGGACGGCAGCTTGTATTTGAAAGAGGGCGGTCCGCGTGTTGAGCGTAGTTCGGGCAATCCCGCGCTTGATGCCGCTGCATTAAGCATCATTCGACAAGCGGCACCATTCGGCCAGTTTCCAGCGGCATTCATGAAAGACGGACGCGAGCGCGTTTGGGAAATCATCACGCGTTTTTCGTTTACGCGTGAGCAGCAATTACAGACTCAAGCCGTGGGTGGGTGATGTCATGACAGACCGCTATGTGGTGATTGGTAATCCCATCGCGCACAGTAAATCACCACAGATTCATGCGATGTTCGCCAAGCAAACCGGGCAGGCGATGAGTTACGAGCGCTTGCTGGCGCCACTTGATGGTTTTGCCGATACGGTGCAGCGCTTCATCGACAGCGGCGGGTGCGGCGCGAATGTCACGCTGCCGTTCAAACTGGAAGCGTTTGCGTTCGCGAATCAGCTGAGTCAGCGGGCGCAGGCGGCGGGCGCTGTCAACACGCTGATTTTCGATGGTGACCGTATTCATGGCGACAACACAGATGGTCTCGGACTGGTGCGTGACATACAAGCCAATGCCGGTGTGGCGATCGCCAATCAACGCGTGCTATTGCTCGGTGCCGGGGGTGCGGCGCAAGGTGTGATCCTGCCGTTGCTGGAGCAATCACCGCAATCCATCACCATCAGTAACCGCACGCTGAGCAAGGCTGAAGACTTGGTGCAACAGTTCACCCACCCGGCGCTGCACGCTTGCGCCCTGGATGCTTTGGGTGAAGCCTACGATATCGTCATCAACGCGACATCCGCTGGTTTGTCGGGAGAGTTGCCACCTTTACCAGCAAAAATTTTCGGTGCGGGCAGCTTTGCCTACGACATGATCTATGCAGCACAGCCCACTGCCTTCATGCAGTTTGCACAGCGTCAGGGTGCCTCGACGCGCGATGGCTTGGGTATGTTGGTTGAACAAGCAGCCGCATCGTTTTATGTGTGGCGTGGCGTGCAGCCCGATACCGCGCCGGTGTACGACAGCTTGCGCGCCCAGTCATGAGACGTCGGCGTAGCTGGTTATTTTGGTTAATTGCGATACCTGTCGCACTCGTTCTGCTGCTGCAGCTTTGGTATTTCGTACAGGTCTGTTGGTGGGTCAACCATAACCCCGGTTCGACCGCCTTCATGCGTGAGCAACTCTCGCGTCTACAACAAAAAAATCCGAATGCGCAGTTGCAGCATCAGTGGGTACCGTACGAGCGTATCTCGAATCATCTGAAGCGCGCCATCATTGCTTCGGAAGATGCCAACTTCGCAGACCATGAAGGCGTTGATTGGGAGGCACTGCAAAAAGCCTACGAAAAAAATGCCAAGAAAGGCAAGGTGGTGCGCGGTGGCTCGACCATTACGCAGCAGCTCGCAAAAAATTTATTCTTGTCGAGTGAACGCAGCTACGTGCGCAAAGTACAAGAAATGGTGATCACCTTCATGATTGAAGCCGTGATGGACAAGCGCAGAATTTTCGAGATTTACCTTAACTCGGTCGAATGGGGTACCGGCGTGTTCGGCTGCGAGGCGGCGTCACGCAAATACTTCGGTGTACCCGCGGCCAAGCTGGGCCCGGCCGAGGCGGCGCGACTTGCGGTCATGCTGCCCAATCCGAGGTTCTTCGGCCGACATCTGGATTCCAATTACCTGGCCAAGCGCTCGGCTTTGATTCTGACGCGGATGAACAGCGCGGAACTGCCCTGAATAATCAGCGCAGAATTTCCTAAAGCCTTGCCTCATCTCCTGTAAAAAAGTAAACTCGCCACGTTTTCAACAACGGAGACTCCCTTGGGCAGTCCCATCTCCACTCACCGACCAAGGTCGGGCAGATCCCTCGCAAGCTGACGCAGCATCTCGCGCGCCGCTTGCCGGGTTCGGGTGAGCAGGCGTGCATGGCCAAACTCCGGCCACGCTCCCTGACAGAAACAAGCGATCAATCTGCAGCGTTCGCGCTGCGGCTGTGCCGCATCCGTGCGGTAGGGGGAAGCGAATGATCAATGTATTTGTGCTGCAGAACGGCCGGCTCAGCCAGGTCAATATCGACACGCGCGAGGATCTCGCGCGGGCGACGCCGATCTGGGTTGACCTGACTGATCCGAGCGACGAAGAGCGCGATTGGGTACGCAGTATCTATGGCGTCACTCTGCCTGATGAAGATGAAGTCAAAGACATCGAGGCGTCAGCGCGCTACTACGAAGGCGACAATGGCGATTTGCATTTGCGCTCCGACTTCTTGCTGGAAGAAGACGAGGACGAGTCGCGTGTGGTGACGGTGGCGTTCATTCTCGCCAAAGAGATGCTGTTCTCCATGCACAACGATGATCTGCCAGTGTTTCGTTTGGTGCGCATGCGCGCGCGTTCGCGCCCTGGCTCGATCGAAGATTTCAAGGATGTACTGCTCGACTTGTATGCCACCGACGTCGAGTACTCGGCTGATGCACTCGAAGGCGTGTATCAGAGTCTGGAAGAAGTCAGTCGCAGTGTGCTGCAAAAAGAGTTCAGTGATGCCGACGCCGCTGAATCTTTGTCAGCGATGGCGCGTGAGGAAGATTTGAACGGCCGTATTCGGCGCAACATGATGGATACGCGCCGTGCGGTCAGCTTCTTGATGCGTGGGCGGCTGCTGAATGCCGAACAGTTTGATGAGGCGCGTCAGATCCTGCGCGACATTGAATCACTTGATGGTCATACCGCGTTCTTGTTTGAAAAAATTAACTTCCTGATGGACGCGACTGTGGGTTTCATCAACATCAACCAGAACAAGATCATCAGGATCTTCTCGGTCGCTTCTGTGGTGTTCTTGCCGCCGACGCTGATTGCGAGCATTTACGGTATGAATTTCCGTATCTTGCCCGAGCTGAACTGGAGCTTTGGCTATCCGTTTGCGATTTTGCTGATGATCGCTAGCGCGATCACCCCATTTTGGTATTTCAGGAAGCGCGGCTGGTTGAAATAAGTTCAGTAGCCTGCAGTTGACGAACATGGATCCCAGCCTGCGCCGGGATAGCTCGAAGGGCGTCAGCTGTTAATTTTCAAGTCATGCATGCAGCTTTGCAAAAGCGCCACGCGCTGCTGCAAGCGTCTCATCAATCACCGCATCGCTATGCATCGCTGAAACGAAGCCGGCCTCGAATGCGGAGGGTGCGAGATACACGCCCGCATCCAGCATGGCGTGGAAGAACTGGTTGAATTTAGCCTTATCGCCCGCCATGATCTGCGCATAGTTTTCCGGCACCTGCGCACTGAAGTAAATGCCGAACATGCCACCCACCGCATCGGCGCTGAACGCAACGCCTGTTTCTTTCGCTGCGAATGAAAGACCATCGACAAGTTTGCGGGTCTGCGCACCGAGTTGTTCATAAAAGCCGGGTTGCTGAATAATTTTCAGTGTGCTCATACCGGCGGCGACAGCGACCGGATTACCCGACAGCGTGCCCGCCTGATACACCGAGCCGAGTGGCGCCAAATGTTGCATCAGATCGGCGCGTCCACCAAATGCAGCAACCGGCAAGCCGCCACCAATCACTTTGCCCAGTACCGTCATATCCGGTTGTATGCCGTACAGCGACTGAGCGCCACCCAAGGCGACACGAAAGCCCGACATCACTTCATCAAACATCAGTATCGCGCCGTGTTGCGTGCAGAGCTTGCGCATGGTTTGCAAAAATTCCGGTGTCGAGCGCAGCAGATTCATATTGCCCGCGACGGGTTCGACGATCACGGCCGCGATACGATCACCCATCTTGCCGAAAACATCTTCAAGCTGGGCGCAGTCGTTATAGTCCAGCACCATGGTGTGCTTGGCGAAATCGGCGGGCACACCCGACGATGTCGGGTTACCGAAAGTCAGCAAACCACTGCCGGCTTTCACCAACATGGAATCGGCATGGCCGTGGTAGCAACCCTCGAACTTGATCACCAGATCGCGGCCGGTCGCGCCACGTGCAAGACGCAGCGCGCTCATCGCCGCCTCGGTACCTGACGAGACCAAGCGCACCATTTCAATCGATGGCACCAGCTTGCTGATTTCTTCGGCCATCAAAATTTCGCCCTCGGTCGGCGCACCAAACGACAAGCCGTTGGCAGCAGCATCCTGCACTGCCTTGATGACTTCAGGGTGGGCATGGCCAACGATGGCGGGACCCCATGAGCCGATGTAGTCGATGTAGCGTTTGCCATCAGCATCCCAAAAATACGGGCCCTCGGCGCGGGTGATGAAGCGCGGTGTGCCACCGACCGAGCGAAAAGCACGTACCGGTGAATTGACGCCGCCGGGTGTGGAACGTTGCGCACGAGCGAACAAGCTATCGTTTTGAGACACGGTCACCTCTCTGAATCAGTCGGTTGGCGAGTTGAATTATTTTTCTGCCACCTCGGCTTCGGGCTCACGTGACCAGAAAAAACGATCTGGTATACGCTTACCCATGCCAAGCCGCAGCGCGCTGCCAAGCGCCGCGTGTGTGAACTCTTCTGCTTCTTGTACTGCTTCGGCCACTACCACGCCATTCGCCAGCATCGCGCTGATCGCAGCCGAGATGGTATTGCCAGCGCCGGTGAATGTGCCCGGCAGTCTTGCGCGGCTATCACGCCGTACCAATCCTTCGTCGCCGAACAGCAGATTGTGTACTTGTTGCGCGTCGCCGGGCGCGCCGGTGACCAGCACATGTTCGCAACCGAATTCGATGAGCTGCATGGCGTCGATTTCCATTGAATCTTCTTGGCCGGGCTCGCGCCAGGTTTCAGCTACCCGCGATAACTCATCGGCTGAGAGTTGCACCAGCGTCGCTTGCGGTATCAGCAATTGTCGTATCGCCAGCAGGATGTCTTCATCATCACGCTGCTCGGGCAGCAAGGTCGAGAAAGGATCCAATACCACCGGAATTTGCGGGTAGTCGGAGATAATTTCTGCAACCACAGAAATAATCTCGATGCTGCCGAGATAACCTATTTTGAAGGCAGCGACCGGAATATCTTCCAGCAGCGAGCGTGCTTGATCAGCCACCCAGTCGGCATCGACCGGCTGCATATCTTCCACGACGGTGGTATCAGCGATCATCAGGGCCGTCATCACACAAACGGTGTGACAACCTAGCGCAGCGCAGGTCGCCAGATCTGCCTGCGTGCCGATCGCCCCGACCGGATCTGCGACGCCGAAGCTCAATACCACCGGTGACGATTGGATTTGCACGAGGAAAGCATTAACATAGTCGGCTGGGCATTTTACTTTAAGGGCCGTACCGTGAGTGATAACAAAAATACCGAGCAAGCATACAAGACATGGATGTGCCTGATCTGTGGTTGGGTTTACGATGAAGCTGCCGGTTTACCCGACGAGGGGATCGCGCCCGGCACCCGCTGGGAAGATGTGCCCATGAATTGGACTTGCCCCGAGTGCGGCGCGCGCAAGGAAGATTTCGAAATGGTGGCGATCTGATCTTTGCAGCTGCCACCGATCTAACGAGTTAGACGCTGACGAGCACGGCGATGCCGAATCAGCCTTGATTGGTGGATGGTGATTGATCGCGGCTGACCAACGCCGTTTCATCGATCGCCCAAAGAATTGTTAATCGCGCAGTTCGCGTGGCCAACTGTCGTCAAAATGACGACACTGCGTGATATTTGATTTTTCCTTGTTTGAAGGTGTTGCTCTTTTTGTTACATTCCGCGCCGTTGCCTGCAGATCAGGAGCGGTTGCGCGATGGAAGCCTCACTGGATGGACCGCAGATTCTGGTCATTGATGACAGCAGCACGATACGTCGGTCTGCTGAAATTTTTCTGACCCAGGCCGGCTACCCGGTCATTCTCGCTGAAGACGGTTTTCAAGCGCTCGGCATCATTGTCGAGCGCCGACCCGCGCTTATCTTTTGCGACATCTTGATGCCCAGGCTGGATGGTTTTCAGACCTGTGCGCTGATTCGTCATAGCCCAAGCTGTTCACCGATTCCGGTGGTGATGCTGTCTCACGCGACGGCGTGTTTGGTCGCGCGCGCGGCTTATTGGCTGGCGCTTCTGATTACCTGACCAAGCCTTTCACCAAAGACAGCTTGCTGCAAGCAGTGCGTCGTTATGCCCTGCCCGTTGGCAGCCTTGCCTGAGTTTTGCCATATCACCTCAACCCCTTATCACCATGCCGATCAAGCATATTCTGGTTGTTGACGATTCGCCGACCGAACGCCATTTCATTACTGACTTGTTGAGCCGTCATGGCTACAGCGTGAGCACTGCAGATAACGCTGAGCAGGCGATGCTGAAAATCAAAGCGCAGCCACCGCAACTAATCTTGATGGATGTGGTGATGCCGGGATTGAACGGGTTTCACGCGACCCATGAAATTACCCGCGATCCTGCGACGCGTGATATCCCAATCATTATTTGCAGCAGCAAGCAGCAAGAGACTGACCGTATCTGGGGCTTGCGTCAGGGTGCGCGCGCCTATCTGGTGAAGCCGCTGGACCCCGATACCTTGCTGCAGAAAATTGCAGCGCTGTCACGTAGTGCCGTCTGACGCAGGCGTCTATGTCGCTTGATCCTGGCACCAGCACGCTGAAAAATTTTCAGCAACAGCTCACACAGCGTTTGCAGTCAGCTCAACGCACACATCAAAGCGCGGCATGCTACTTGGCATGCCGCGCCGCCAAAAGTCATTGGCTGTTCGAGCTCGCGCATACCGAACAAATTCTTGCCGGCGAAGTGCCTACGCCAGTTCCCTTCACACGGCCCTGGTTTATGGGGCTGGTGAATTTCCGTAGCCAGCTCATTGGCGTCATTGATCTCGATGTATTAGCTGGCGCCGAGTCCATGCCATGGCAAACCAATGATCGAGTGCTGTTGCTATCGAGCGCGCTACCCATGCGTTGCGCAATTCGGATTACGCAAACTACGAGCGTGATCGACCGCGCTCACTTGAACCCCG
>JBJTXC010000227.1:0-3943 GCA_046082065.1 Burkholderiaceae bacterium | reverse complement strand
GCATGTTGCTCGCCGAGAGCTCGGGAAGCGGCTCAATGCCGTACGCCGGTGCTCACTACTTGATGAGGCGGTAGAGCACTAAGTACCGTTGGTTGATTGAGCTGGTCTTTAGATAAATAAAACGCTAATCCTGTCGCTGGTTCAAACGCCGTCTTACATAGGGCAACAGCTCACTTGCGGTGACACCCACCGGCCCGATGCCCTCGGCCACCATGTCATCCGCCGCCGCACCATGTAACCAGACCGCGGCGAGTGCGGTATCCCACGCCGCATGATGCTGGGCCAGCAATGCGCCGCATAGCCCCGCCAACACATCGCCACTACCCGCTGTAGCGAGTGCCGGATTGCCAGTGGTGTTGATGGCCAGGCGCCCATCGGGTGCGGCGACGATACTGCCCGAGCCTTTCAACACCACGCAGGCGTTGAAGCGAGAAGCCAGTTCAGCCGCCACGCTCAAGCGATTGTCTTGCACCTGAGCCGTGTCAGAGCCCATCAGTCGCGCTGCTTCGGCGGGGTGGGGGGTCAGCAACGAAGGCGCGCGGCGGCGGGCCAGCCGCTGCTGCAACCCATATTCTTGCGCGATCAGATTCAAGGCATCGGCATCCAGCACCAGTGGCAACTCGCTCGCCAGCGAACGCGCCACCAAATCATGCGCTTCACGCGAAGTGCCTAAACCGGGCCCGACCACAGCAGCGCCCTGTTTCAAATCGATGCTTTGCGCATCACGACACATCAGCTCGGGGTGTACCGGGTCAAACGCAGGCGTCACGTCAGCAAATGCCGCAAACACCCGCCCAGCACCCGCCATTGCGGCCATACGCGCTGCCAGCAGCACTGCACCACCCATACCCGTAGCACCGCCAATGACGCTGACATCACCAAAGCTACCCTTATGCGAAGCATGTGGCCGCGCGACAAACACATTCGGAAACAACGCAGGCGTGATCAGCCGTGCCAAGGGTGCGCCAAACGAATCAACATCCAACCCAAGTGTGTTCACCAGCACCTGACCCGCATAATCACGCCCGGCACCGGTATGCAGCCCGGGTTTATCGGCAATAAACGTCAGCGTGATGTCGGCCGAGACCGCAGCGGCACCACCCACCACGCGGCCGCTGTCTGCATCGAGACCACTCGGCACATCAATCGCCAGCACCTTGCAATCAAGCGCGTTTAACTGCTCAACCGCTGCCGCGAATGGCCCCGCCAACGGTCGTGCCAAGCCGATACCAAACAAGCCGTCAATCGCCAGCGCCCAGCGTGCGGTGACATCAAATCGATCGACAAACTGTACTTTGGCGCCGCGCGCGCGTTGATACGCAGCGAGCGCATCGGTCGGTAAGCGCGTGGGGTCGGCCATCAGCACGGCCATCACATTCACGCCGCGCTGCGCCAACAGCGCGGCAGCCTCAAGCGCATCGCCACCGTTATTGCCTGGCCCGGCCAGCACCAACACGGGCAGCATATTGTCAGGCGCGAGCATACTGAGCGCCGCCTCAGCGGCGGCCGCGCCAGCGCGTGACATCAATACGCCAGCAGGAAGGGAAGTCAGTGCAGTGCGCTCAATATCGCGCACTCGGGCAACGCTATAAATCCGCAAATCAGCGGACGCGGTCGCCATAGCGGGTGAGGGTGAGCCCGTCAGTGTCGATTTCAGTGCGACGCCCGGAAATCAAATCCGCCACCACCTTGCCGCTACCCGCAGCCAGTGCCCACGCGCCCGCACCGTGGCCTGCGTTGACGAACACATTGTTATGCGTCGTGCTACCGATCAAAGGCACGCCCTCGGGCAGCATCGCAGTGGGGCCGCACCAGAAGGTGGCGGTGCGGTAGTTGGCGGCATTCGGAAACCAGTCATCAGCGACTTTGACCAAGGTGTCAATCGCCTTTTGGTGAAGATCGAAATTACTTGAGCCCAGCTCGGCACAACCCGCAATACGAATACGTTTGCCCAAGCGCGTGAGAGCGACGCGATACGTATCGTCATACACCGATACATTCGGCGCGAGATCGTACTCTTGAATTTGTGTCGAGGCCGAATACACCTTCACCGGATAAATCGGCAGGCTAATACCAATGCTACGGAGTAGCTTGCCGCTTTCAGCGCCTGCGGCAATCACAATCGCATCCACATCAACGGTTTTATCACCCACGCGGTAGCTGACACCGCCGAGTTCAGGTTGGATCGCATCCACCTCGCAATTAAACTGGAATTCAACACCGCGTTCTTGCGCAATGCCTTTGAGCTGACGGACAAATAGCGGGCAGTTACCACTCCAGTCATCAGGCATGAACAGCGCACCTTGAAACGGTGTTTGGGTCGAGAGCGTGGGTTCGAGTTGGGCGGCACCGTCGGGGTCGAGCAGCTCGGTGCGCACACCGGCATCGCCCAGCGTTTCCATCATCGGGTGAGCCTGATCCAGATCGCGCGCGGTGCGAAACATCATCATCACACCGGTCCGCTGCTGAAAATCCAGCTCGTGGATCTGCGCCAGATGCTGCATCAACTCATGGCTGTAGCCGGCCAGGCGATGCAAACGAAGCTGGTTTTGTTTGAAGCGCTGGATATCGCACTCGGCACTCAAGCGACGCAGCCAACCCCACATGGCCGGCTCGAACTTGGCGCTAAACGACATGGGTGACTCCGGCCGCATCAGCATGCCGAGCACACGCCGCACCGTGCCCGGCATGGACCAAGGCCGCACCGAGGCGGGGCCCATCAGATCGAGATTGCCAAAGCTGGCCTCTTGCGCCACGTTGCCATAGCGCTCCAGCACGGTTACCTCATGCCCTGTCTCGGCGAGGAAGTAGGCAGTACAAACTCCGACGACACCGCCGCCGATCACAGCTACGCGCATTGGACTCCAGAATCCGGGAAACCTCGTCAGTGCATTAGATGCCCGACGGGGCAGGTCTACGCCTGCAAGTTAATAATCCGCTATAGGTTATCGGACATCAGCGCTTAAAACAATTGGCAATAGCGTCTGATTGCGCTCGGTTTTTCAGCCGAAGCGAGTTGTTGAGTGAGGTTGACTTCAATCCCTGAAATCTGAATGGGTTTTTGTTGGGCGCCATGCTTGGTGCAATTCATACTTTTATGAGTGCGACCCTGCTTTTTAATTTCTATTTAGGCAACTAAAAATCGGTTCAGCCGGGGTTCTTTAAAATAAAAAGGCTGTTACCGAGGGACTTTGAATCACATTCATTCAAATCGACCTGGCGCGAATTGCTAAAGCAAGGTTGCGGAATTTTTAATCAAGCAGCCTTTATTTGTTTGCCGGTTCTGACGACACGGATGGTCGCTCGGCCATCGGCACCGAAAATGCGGGAAGCGATAAGGGACGCTCCGCGTCGTGATCTAGTAATATCACGCCACGCGCTGTGATTTGCTCGATCAACATGCCGTCGCTCACCACGGCATTGGCTTTGAGGGCACGTGCTGGTTTTCCATTCAAGGTAATGATTGCAACGCTTTCAGTCGGATGGTTGGCAAGGATGATGCCTTTTAACTGAATGGGCAGCGTACCCACGGCTTTTGTCGCACCACCAAACAGGTTAGCTGCCGCGGATATATCCGGTAGGGAGTATTCGGCTTGCGCAGGTATGACCAAGGGGCGAGTGGCGGGTGCCATCCACTGCAATAGCCAATACGTGATCGACGCGCACAGCGCAAGTGACATGACAAAGCTTGTTAGGCGGGGTAGCTGCTTCATGGCTGATTTCCTTCACTTCACCGCACGAGCTGATTAATCTCGATGATGGGCATCAGCACCGCCAGCACGATCAGCAGCACGACCACCCCCATCGTCAATATCAGCATGGGTTCAAGCAAACCCGCAATCGTTAACGCACGGCGCTCAAGATCTTGCGCCTGCATTTGCGCAGCACGCTCAAGCATGGCGGGTAGTTCGCCGGTGGCTTCTCCGGCACGAATCATATGAAT
>JBJTXC010000226.1:0-6116 GCA_046082065.1 Burkholderiaceae bacterium | reverse complement strand
ACTGACGCTGAAACTCTGATCAAGTATGCTGATGTTGCGATGTATGCCGCCAAGGCAGATGGCAAGAGCCGGTATCATTTTTATGACCCAAAATTATCCGATGAGCTGATCCGCAAGATGAGTATCGAGAGTGCCTTGCGTGACGCGGTTGAACGCGATGAATTTGTCATTCATTACCAGCCTCGGGTATCTGCCAGTACCGGGCGCTTGTGCAGTATTAAGGCACTACTGCGCTGGCAACATCCCGACCGTGGCTTGTTGTTGCCTGGCGCGTTCATTGCCACTGCTGAAGAGGCGGGTTTGATCAACCCGATCGGCGAGCATGTGATTGAGAAAGTGGTCGCGCAAATCGCAGAATGGCGTGAGCAGGGGATGAATTTGGTACCCGTATCAGTGAATGTATCGCCACGCCAGCTTCATCAGGGACAGATTGCTGCTTGTATTGAACGCGCACTCAATACCTTCAAGGTACCCGCCCACTTGCTCGAAGTGGAAGTCACTGAATCGGCCATGGTGGACCGTAGTGCTGCAACGTCGGGTGAGCTGGATGCACTACGTGCGCTCGGTATACGACTGATGATTGACGACTTTGGCACCGGTTACTCGTCACTCGCGCAACTACATCGGCTCGATGTCGATGTGCTGAAGGTTGATCAGGCGTTTACGCACTCGCTGGCACAAGGCTCGGAAGGCGAGCAGTTGTATCGCGCGATCGTTTCGATGGCCGCTGCATTAGACATGCATGTGGTGGCCGAAGGTGTCGAGACAGTCGAGCAGCTCAGAATTTTGCAGTCGATTGGTTGCGACGAAATCCAGGGTCACATCATCGCGCCAGCGGTACCACCAGAGCAGATGGCGGCATTGGCACGCGAAGGCTTTTTGCCGCCGTTTGATCATGTGGGGCAGTTGCCGGCCTAGCCCCGAACAAAGCCTCCGGAAGACTGTCACAAAAGGTCGCTGGCCAGGCACACCGTCGTAGACGGTACAGATATACGGCAAAACGGTGCAACAACGTCAGCGGCATTTTTTTGAACGGCGCTTGGCTTCATGTGGTGGATTTGGGTGGCAACTTAGCGATTTGAAATAGCAGCAACATCGCCACCCCACCGGCGAATGCGATCAGCCACTCTGTATAGGGCAGTGGCATGAAACGAAACGCTGCAGCCACCGGTGCGACTTGTGTCACCAACCACAGCCCGGTCAGGGTGGCGAGCATGATCACCAGTGATACGCTCGGAATACCCTGCCATAACGCATACCACTGCCGCTCGCGCGTTCTACTCGGCAGAATCAACACCGTATTCGCCACTACCATCAACACAAATGCCAATGCGGCGGCACTGTGCCTGGGCTGCCCCATATCGAGCAGACTGGCATAGGTGATAAAGGTCACGCCGGTCGTCAATACACCGTAGCTGATGGCTTGCATGGCATCGCGCAGCGCGAGCAGGGGCTCATCAGCGCGACGTGGCGGTTGCTGCATCAAGGCAGTATCACGATGCTCTGCTTCAAATACGATAGAGCATGCGGGGTCGATGATCAGCTCAAGAAACGCGATATGCAGTGGTGTCAGTAATAGCGGCAACCCGAAAATCACCGGTAACAGCGATAAGCCAACCACCGGTATGTGTACCGCGAGCGTATAAATCATCGCTTGCCGCATATTGGCGAAGGTACGTCGACCCAGCCGAATCGCCTGCACAATTGAATCAAAGTCGTCACGCAGCAAGACCAGCGCACCGGCTTCGCGCGCCACGTCGGTACCGCGCTGACCCATGGCCACACCAATGTGCGCTGCTTTCAATGCCGGTGCGTCATTCACACCATCACCGGTCATGGCCACAACTTCGCCTTGCTGCTTGAGGGCTTCAACTAATGCCAGTTTCTGCTGTGGCTTAACACGCGCAAACACATTCACATCACGCACGGCCTCGGCCAGATGGTGCAGGGGCATCTGCTCAATGTCATCACCCGTGAGGACTCGCGCGGTGGTAATACCCGCCTCATTTGCAATCGCCAGTGCAGTACGCGGATGATCACCAGTGATCATCACAATGCGAATACCCGCTTGCCGGCATTGCGCAATCGCGGCCGGTACTTCGGCACGCAAAGGATCGGCCAGCGCCACCAGACCTAACCACTCGAAACTGAAACCGTGCGGACTCGTTGGCCACGGTGTACCGCTGCCATGATCAGCGCGCGCGACACCCAGTACGCGTAGGCCGCTTTCAGCGAGTTGAATGGCGTCCCGATTGATTTGTTCTTGCTCGGCGCTGGAGAGCTGGCACAGGCTGCTGACAGATTCCGGTGCGCCTTTGATCGCGACCACGTGCGACTCACCGGTATGCCACGCATGCGTCATGGCAGGGAGTTGCGGCGATAGCTCGTATTCATGCGCCAATGTCCAATTCGGATCAACATGCAGCGCTGCATGCGAGTTTTGATGGGCGATGCGATGGATAGCTTTTTCCATTGCATCATGCGGCGTGATTTCACTGGCGAGCAGCGCGTGATGCAGCAGCGTGGTTTGCGCCGGCGTCAGTTGCGTCGGCGATTCATCACAGGCCTGCGCTGCACTGGCTTGAGTTGTACGGGCCTGAGTTGTAAGGGTCTGAGTTGTAAGGGTCTGATTTGTACTGGGTATTTTTTCACTCACTCTGGAGCGCGCCACATCAATCGCATTGGCAGGGTGCAGCGCCATCACCTGCATCTGGTTCTGGGTGAGGGTACCGGTTTTGTCGACACACAGTACCGAGGTCTCGCCAAGTGTCTCGATCGCATCCAGACGTCGAGTCAGTACATCGAGCTTGCCCAGCCGGCGCGCGGCGAAGGCAAAGAAAATAATCATGATGACCGGGAATTCCTGCGGCAGCAGTGACATCGCCAGTGCAATACCCGCCAGAATGGCCTCGGGCAGGTTGTCGCGTGCAAGCCAGTAAGCGCCAACCAGCATCATCGCGAGTAATCCACCGACCACTGCGATACGTTGCGTCAGCTGCGTCATTTCATCGCGCAGCGGCGAGGAGGGCAACTCGATCTGCTCGAGTGATTTGCCGATTCGCCCCATCTCGGTGTGATGCCCGATCGCGCGCACCATCACCGTACCCTGACCTTGGGTGACCAGCGTGCCGGCGTAGACCGTATCGGCTGCCGACTTCGGCATCGGTAAAGATTCGCCGGTCAGCATCGATTCATCCACTGCCAGATCATGCGCCGACAGCAGCTCGCCATCGGCAGGCACCCGGTCGCCTTCTTCCAGCACCAACAAATCACCCCGAACGATGTCACGACCCGCGATGCGTTGCCGCTGACCATCGCGCATCACCAGCGCGCGCGGACTGGACATTTCGCGTAGCGCGGTCAAGGCATTGTCGGTACGGCGTTGCTGAAAAATTGTGATCGCCATGATCACGACGACAAAACCGGTCAGCACCATCGCTTCGAACCGATCGCCAATCAAAAAGTAGACCACGCCGGCCGCGATCAGCAGCAAGAACATCGGCTCACGTACTACTTCAAGAATGGTGGCGCGCAGTGCGCGGCGCCGTGTGTCGGCAAGTTCATTCGGCCCATCGGCCGCCAGGCGGCGTGCAGCCTCGGCGCTGCTGAGCCCGCTTGCTTGCGCCGTATGCGGGTCTGCTGAGCGCTGTTCAGCAGCGGGGGTGTTGGCTGACGGGTTGGGTGGTTTCACTGGTTGCATCGAATACAATGTTTCTGCAAATAAAAAAGACAGGATCCAGATGAAGCTTACCTTCCTTGGTGCTGCAGGAACCGTGACTGGGTCGAAATATCTGATCGAGACCGGTGGCCTGCGAATTCTGGTCGACTGTGGGCTGTTTCAGGGTTACAAAAATCTGCGCTTGCTGAACTGGCAGCCGCTACCGGTCAAACCCAAGGAGATTGATGCGGTGGTGCTGACGCATGCGCATCTTGATCACTCCGGTGCGTTGCCCTTGCTGGTGCGCGATGGTTATCGCGGCCCGGTGTATACCACGCACGGCACGCGTGAATTGTGCGGCTTGCTGTTGCCAGACAGTGGCCATTTGCAAGAGGCGGATGCCGAGTTTGCGAATCGACATAAAACCTCAAAGCATCAGCCTGCGCTGCCTTTGTATACCGAAGAAGATGCGCTGCGTGCGTTGAAGCTATTCAAGCCGCTCGACTTTGATGAGCCTTTGAGCTTGGGTCCTTTGCGCATTCGTTTGCGACCAGCGGGTCATATTCTTGGCGCCAGCTCGGTAGAGCTTGGCATCGGTGACAAAAGCCTGCTGATGTCGGGTGATATTGGTCGTCCGGATGACTTGATGATGAAGCCGCCGGTGCCGATTGCGCATGCCGATACCCTGGTGATTGAATCGACCTATGGCGATCGCTTGCACGACGATGGCGACCACGCCGGTGAGTTGGCTACGGTGATTCGACGCACAGCCGCACGCGGCGGTATGGTGATCGTGCCAGCGTTCGCCGTGGGACGCGCGCAGGCTTTGCTGTATCAGATTTGGCTATTGAAGCAAGCGCGCAAAATTCCCGATTTGCCGGTGTTTCTTGATAGCCCGATGGCGATCGATACCACCGCGATTTATCAGCACCATGCCAATGAGCATCGATTGTCTGCTGATGAATGCCGGCACATGGCACATGTCGCGCGTTTTTGTCGCACGCCGGAGCAATCACGCGAGTTGAATCAGCTGAGTTATCCGGCCATCATTATTTCGGCGAGCGGCATGGCCACGGGCGGCCGCATTTTGCATCACCTGATGAACCATCTTGGTGATCGTCGTTGCAGTGTGGTGTTTGCCGGCTTTCAGGCCGGCGGCACGCGCGGTGCGCGTCTGGTGGCGGGCGAGCGCAGCATCCGTATTTTTGGTCAGGATGTCACCGTCAACGCCGAGATTGTTTCACTGCCGGGCATGTCTGCGCATGCAGATGCCAGCCAGATCATTGATTGGTTGAAAACCGCGCAGCGAGCGCCGCAGCATGTCTACATCACCCACGGCGAGCATGACGCCGCCGATGCGCTACGGCGCCGAATTCAACAAGAACTCGGCTGGCGCGCCAGTGTGCCCATGCTGGGTGATCGGGTTGACGTACTGAGTTAAAACTTCACTGTCATCGGGAAGTCTTTGACCAGCTTATTGCATAGCGCCGATTTGCCCATGCTGGCGGCCTTGCCATCAAAGGTCGAGGCGCCTTGCGAAAACAATTGCTTCCATTTGGCCTCACCGGTTTTTTCGCCGCATAGCAGTGAATGTTGGTGAAATCGGAAAGCGTAATAGCTGAACGGACATTCACGTTGCGCTTTGCTGAACAAGCCATCCATTTTGATGAAGTTTTCGCAGTCATCAGCCGAAGCATTTAAGCTCACTAGCAGCAGCATAGCCGACAGGCTGGCGGGTATTAAATTCAAATATCGGTGAAGCTTCATCATCAGTTGGATATCAAATTCAAATTTTGGTCAGCCATGTTCATCGATTGGGTATTAAATGACGGCTTTGGTGAGTCGTCATCATCGATTAGGAAATTTCTCTCGGCAGGCCTCAGCCATCACGCGAAACTGACGATCATTACGCGCCTCGCGCGATGCTTTCAGCATGCACGCATCGTAAGTTTTCGGGGCTGAGTCGCATGCGATCAAGGTTAACGGCAACGCTGCCATCACCAGCAGGACTCGTATCCAAAGACCAGCAATCATTTTTTTGTACCGATACCCGATGGCGGAAAAAACGCCAGACGCCGCGGATTTTATCGGGATTTTTTTATTTTCTCAGACGGTGCCTAAATTCTCCCAAGCCAGGCTAGGCATTTGGATTTGCAGTAACACGCCCAACGCCGGCGATAGATTTTGGGATGGCCGATTATTTGCGGCGGTGCACCGCAGCGGGCAACTGATGGGCTTGGGCATATCCCTCTGAGCGAAAGAAAGCATCGTCGGCCAGATAAGCCAGCAGCATATCGGTGGCATCGACCCCCCAAAACAATTGGTCGTTAACGACGGCGGTCGGTACACCAAACACGCCCGCTTCTATCGCCTGCTCGCAGTTCTCGTGCAGCGTTTGCTTGATCGCGTCGGTGCTGATGTCTGCCGGTTCGACCAGCAGCTCATCCAGCAGATCTTG
>JBJTXC010000225.1:0-7004 GCA_046082065.1 Burkholderiaceae bacterium | reverse complement strand
AACAAAAATGGTATGCGCCAGCCCCAACTCGAAAACGCTTCAGCACTTAGCCAGGTTTGCAAAATAATCAGCTGTGCGGTCGATGCCAAAATACCTAGGCCGCCCATCCACTGCAGCACACTGGTCGCTGCGCCGCGTTTTCCAACGGGTGCGTGCTCTGCAAGGTAGACATTGGCACCACCGATTTCGCCACCCATCGCCAAACCTTGAATTACTCTTAGTAGTAGCAATAAAGCGGTGGCCCACCAGCCCCAGTGATCAAAGGTAGGGAGCAGACCCACCAAAAACGTCGCAACACCCATAATGCCAATGGTCGCGATGAACACATGTCGACGTCCATAGCGATCACCGAATGAGCCAAACACGGCTGCACCGATGGGTCGTACTACCATACCGATACCAAAGGTGGCCAAGCTGTAGAGTAATCCGGCGACCGGATCATCCGCTGGAAAGAACAGTACAGCGAAGTGAACCGCCAGCGTAGCGAAGGTGAGGAAGTCGTACCACTCAATGAAGGTGCCGAAGCAAGCGGCCAGCGCAATGCGGTTGTAATTGTTGGGTTCGGACATATTGGGATTGTGCCTGATGAGGCCGCGGTGGAGCGGACAGAAGCGCAAATTAATTACCAATATATAAACGTTTGCAATCGATGGTGTGGCACCGTAGACTCGGATTTATGTACCTCAGTGCCCGCGAAACTCGGCTTTTATCCAAGGCATTTGGCTTGTTAGCCGAAGGATTATCAGCGGCTGATGTGCGTGAGCAGTTGGGCTATTGTTTGATGGAGCTATTGCAAGCGGATTTTTTTGCGTCGTACGTTTGGAATGATTCTGAAAACAAGTTTGATGAAGGTATCTCCATCAACATGGACCCAGCAATTCTGGGTACCTACGATGCCTATTATCAGTTTCATGACCCGATTACCTTTCAGCTGCAGCGACGCAGGGTACCGACCTTGGTGAACCAGGTCATGCCGCAGCGCGAACTCATGCAAACCGAATTCTTCAACGATTTTTTGGCGCGTGACGGACTGCATTGGGGTGTGAATGTCTACAGCAATGTAAACGGCCGTAATGCTGGTGATTTAAGGATCTGGCGCAGGCAGAATCGATCAAACTTTGATCGCCACACCCTTGAGCTATTGAATTTGATCGAGCCTGCATTTTCGAAGGCGTTGCGTCAAAGCTCGGACACTGATATCTCTGCTGAAAATGACCCTGCGGATACATCGATGTTGTCGGCACGTGAGCGCGCTGTCGCGCAATGTGTGATCGAGGGGTTGACGGATAAAGAGATCGCGATACGCCTCGCGATCGAGCTATCTACTGTACGGACTTATTTGAAGCGAATTTTTGCCAAATTAGGTTTGAACCGGCGCAGCGGACTTGCCGCTGCACTCGGTAAAAATCATTAGCCATTAGCGCTTTGCGGGTGGTGGCAAGCGCCCGAATAAATTCTCCAGCGCGAGCCCGATCGAGATCAGCTTACGATCACTGCCCGCCGGGCCATCGAGTTCTAGCCCTATGGGTAGCTTGCTCGACGCACCAAGCCCAACAGGTACCTGCAATCCCGGTATGCCCGCGTTACTGCCCGGGTCGGTATTCTGAATATAGGCTAGGAAGTTACCCAGGCTGCTGGAATCCGGAATGGCATCCATCGCGACCTTGGTCACAGTCGGGAACACAAGTGCATCAATCTTGTTTTTACTAAAAGTGGATTGATACAGCTTGATTAGCGCCGGTCGAGCAGTACTGATCGCGGCATCGTAGGCGGGCTTTGCATCGACGAGCGTATTGTCAGGCCCCGGCAGTTTGCGCGGTATGACTAAACCATCGTAGGTGCCTTTCACGTCCGGGCTGGCGATCTCTTTAGCGATGTCAGTGATCGTGATACCGGAGCCACTATATTGAAGGTAGCTCACCATATCGTCATATGCTTCATACAGCGCCACCGGAAAGCCGATTTGTCCGTTGAGTTCGGCAAGTCCGGGAATATCAACGTCGACGATGGTCACGCCAGCATCTCTCATTTTTTGCAAAGCCAGATCAAACCCGGCTTTGGTATCTGCATCGAGGTTAGCCAGCGTAGGCGCATAAACGCCAACACGAAGCTTTTTCAGATCGGCGGCGCGGACGGTGGCGTCTCCGGTGATGACGCGATCAAGCAGCTCAACATCGGCCATACTGTTTGCCATGGGCCCAGCGGTATCACGCGTGCGAGAGATCGGCGCAATGCCTGCCTGCGAGTATCTGCCTACTGTTGGCCGTAGTGATGCGCAGCCATTCAATGCACAAGGCACACGGACCGAACCACCGGTATCTGTTCCCAGGCCCGCCGGGGCAATTCTCGCCGAGACAGCAGCGGCGGTACCGGACGACGACCCACCCGCAATCTTGCTACTGTCATAAGCATTACGCACGCCCGCATTGGCACCGGTCGAGAAGCTTGGATTAAAACCCGAGACACCAAATGCCAATTCATGCATATTCGTCTTGCCGATAATGATTGCACCGGCTGCACGTAATCTCGCTACGACCGGCGCGTCGTTTTTAGGCACGTATTTCAGTAATGCTCTGGTCCCGGCGGTATTGGGAAGACCGGCCACTTCAATATTGTCTTTAACGACAATCGGTACGCCGTCGAGAGGCTTGCAGCGTGATCCGTTTTTTCTGGCGGCATCTGCTTGCTTAGCTGCCGCCAATGCACCATTCTCGTCCAGGGTGATGAATGCGTTCAGCTCGGATAGTGCTTTGGCTCGGCTCAGTGCTTCGGTCACCAAAGCTTCGCTCTTTATCTTACCCGCACAGAAATCTGCCGCAGCTTTTGCAGCGGTTAAATGATCAAACCCTTTGGCATGATGATCTGCATGAGCAAATGGTGCGACCATCAGCGCCGCCGCGAACATGCCGGCCGCAGCGCTTGAGAAGCTTTGCTTGTACATGATGTTCTCCTTGAGTGTTTGTTGAGCCAAGTATGACCCAAGGAATAGTGTGTTGGGATTGGGTGCGGGTGTCTGTCCTCATTATTGGGGACAAATACCCGATTACCTCAAGGCTCCAAAAGAATGTCACTGGCAAGGCGATACAACAAACCGAGCATTTTTTTGTTATCACCGCCTAGGACATAACCACTTCCAAAAGATACGGCCCCTCGGCATCCAGCGCAGCTAGCAAAGAAGATTTCAGCTGATCCGGGTGATCGACGCGAGCCGCTTGTATGCCTTGCGCCTCAGCCAGCTTGACGAAATCAATACCCGCTAAATCGGTACCGACCGGCGTTTCACCCGGCGCATAGCCGAATACGGGTGCAAACTCTTGTAGCGCCGCATAACGACGATTATTCATGATCACAAAGGTAAGAGGCAAACCAAGTTCAGCTGCGCTGTAGAGCGACTGTATTGCATACATCGCCGAGCCGTCACCAATCAGCCCGATTACTCTGCCCGGCAAGCCCAGTTTTTTTCTGCCAAGCGCGACGCCTACGGTAGCAGGCATACCCCAGCCTAATCCGCCACTAGCCATCGTATAAAAACGATCTTCGCCATCCATCGGTAAATACTGCTGCATGGTGGTACGTGTACCCGGCGCTTCCTCTACGATCACATCATGTTCGCTACGCACTTCATCGAGGGCCTTGAGTACAAACGCTGCACTCATTGGTACGGATGCGACGGGCTCGGGTGGTGCAGTTCTTGCAGGCGGCGCATGTCGATTAGGAGGGCCGGCGGTTTGATTGATCAGTACATCAAGCGCAAGGTGAATACTCGACA
The DNA here is from genome assembly GCA_046082065.1 of Burkholderiaceae bacterium. Taxonomy (GTDB): domain Bacteria; phylum Pseudomonadota; class Gammaproteobacteria; order Burkholderiales; family Burkholderiaceae_D; genus Pernthalerella. The sequence goes on along the minus strand of JBJTXC010000225.1, from coordinate 3,235 downwards.
CGATGGTGTGACCGGTCGGTGTCCATGCGGCTGTGTTTGGGTCATCCACAATCTGCCAGCAATCGGCACCTATTGGCATATGTGGGCCGCTGCCTTCAATGTGATACGTGAATACGGGTGCGCCCAACACTAAAATAAAATCGTGTGCCTGTAATTGAGCGACTATTTTTTCGCGCATTGGCGGTAAAAATCCCATGAACAAGGTATGTCGTTCGGGGAAGCTACATCGTGCACTCATCGGTGCCGCGTACACCGCAGCTTGATGTTGCTCGGCTAGACTCACCAACCGGTCTACAGCACCATCTCGCGCCACACCTGCGCCCGCAATGATGACCGGGCGTTTCGCATGATTCAGTGCGGCGCAGAGTGTTTCAAGTAAACCAGGATCAGGCCCGATGGTTTGGCTGACCGATCGCGCCACGACCCAATCTGTTTCAGCGTCCCAATCGTCTGCGGGAATCGATAAAAACACCGGACCGCGTGGCGCTTGCGTCGCCGTGAAATATGCGCGTGCGAACGCCAGCGGCGCATCCGCTGCACGCGCAGGCTCGCATGCCCATTTCACATAAGGCTTGGGCAAATCGGTGGACTGCATTGCAAACAGATACGGATCAAACGGCAAAATCGAGCGCGCCTGCTGACCCGCCGTAATAATCAGCGGTGTTTGGTTTTTATACGCGGTAAAGATATTCCCCATCGCATGCCCAACCCCCACCGCTGAATGCAAATTCACCATCGCGACACCCTTGGTGGCTTGTGCGTAGCCATCGGCCATGCCAACCACGACCGACTCTTGCAGACCCAGCACATAGCGCATATCAGCAGGGAACTGCCGAAACATCGGCAATTCAGTTGAGCCAGGGTTGCCGAAAATCGTGTCGATGCCGAAATCCCTCATCAAGCGGATGAAGGCTTCGCGAACGGTGGGGTGGTCGGATTGTCGAGGACTCATGAGTTCAATACATTATTTTTATGGATGCCGATAGCAAAGCGGTGTCGAAAGAGGGCGAATAGATTTGCATGCATGAATGCGTAGGATCAAAAATGATGTATTGACAAGACCCTCAGAAATTGACCAAGGCTTGTTCGGTCGCCTTGAGAACAGCAGTTGCCTCGTGATCTGGAACATCAATTTCCAGTCTCAGCAATTGCGCAGCGATCGTTTTACCGAGGTTATCACTACGCAAGCTGGATGCGGCACCACCATTCAGCGTACCCCGCAATACGAATTTCAGTGCAAGCAGATTAGGTAAATCAAAGCGATCGATTTGCTTGTTTTTTTGCCCAGATTCGTTCAAGTTAATTTTTTCAGACCACAAGTGTTTGAGATGCTGTTGCACGACATCTGCGGTTATCTGTTTGGCGAGCATGGCATATCCCGTCGGCTCCCAGGCGAACAGACCAATATCGGCGATATCACCTTTGTCACCGCTACGGGCATGTGCAATTTGTGCCAGACGAAGTTTCATGAATTCTTTCTTTTTTCTAATAAAATTTTTGAGCCGAGAATTTGATTCGTTAAGTGATAAAAAGCCTACACAAAAAATTATTTCAATATATCGACACTAACCTGCGTTTCAACTAATCGACGCGGTACCAGTGTAGGCCACAGACCAATCAACTGGCTCGCCGGCGGAATCCCATGAAAGCCGCCCATGAATGGCGGCCCTGACAAAGCAAGCCAAGGGAACAAGCGAGGGAATGCATCAGCTTGCTTTTTATGTTGCGTTCGTATGGCCATGCGCAACCAAATTTCATTGATCGCATCCTCCTCTGCTGGCGTTGCATGTGGGCCAAGAAAGGCGTTATGACCAATAAACTCAACACATAACTCGTCATACTGCAACTCAGCTTCTTGCATCATTAAACGAATGGTATTGACAGCAGCGTTTGCTTTTCGCAAAACATCGGGCCAGCAAAATCCGGTAACAATATGGCCCATCCAGCCATTGGCGTAGCCAGCGACGATTTTTAGTTGGTTTGGCGCTGCGGTCCCGATTGCGCCTGAAACGCTAACGCGATCATTACCCAAATCTTTTAATTCGAGCTCACTCATATCGAGTATGACATCCGGGGTGACATACGACCGAGGGTTATGCACCTCATACAATAGTTGCTGCCGTACCGTATGAAAATTGATGCGGCCACCGCTATCAGGCGCTTTGCAAATAATCACATCACCATCGTGGCCAACATCAGCGATCGGGAAACCGATGTGAGCGAGATCCGGTATCCGTTGCCAAACGCCAGCGGCACCGAAATTACCGCCAGTCCCCTGGCCGGAGCATTCCAGCAGGTGACCTGCGGTGACGCCTTGAGCCAATCGATGCCAGTCGGCCGCATCCCATTCAAATTCGAAAATCAGCGGACCTAGAAACAACGCGGCGTCTGCTACCCGCCCGGTAATCACAATATCAGCGTCTTGTGCGAGGGCTTGTGCGATGGGTTGGGCGCCGAGGTAGGCATTCGCAAAGATAATTTGATCGCGAACTGATTCAATGGGCGCGCCTGTATCCATGTGCTGCAGATCATTGCCACCCAATTGGATTTGGTCAATCAGCGGCAATACATTATCGCCAGTGACGACAGCAATCCGAGCACGCCAGCCTTTTTCTGCAAAAAGCTTTTGCAGTGCTTCAGCCGCACTAAGTGGATTTAATCCCCCTGCATTGAGTACAAATTTAACGCCGCGCGATGATGCAGTCGGCCATAGCCGTGTCAGCATCGGCACCAGATCACGTGTGTAGCCAGTGTTCGGGTCTTTAAGCCGGTCTTTTTGCAGGATGGCGAGGGTTAATTCGGCAAGGTGGTCTGAGCACACGTAATCGACATCGCCGCGCTCAATCGCAGCAAGCACGGGGTGCCAGTTGTCACCATAAAACCCTAAACCAGAAGTCAGCCGGATGCGCTTCATTGTTATCTGTTTCAAACGTCACTCACGCCAAAGAAAATTCGCCCCGTGCATCGGGTCGGGCAAGTCAGGTGATCACTTCTCATACTGTTGCCTTTATGATTATTTTTATTTTTTTGCACCTGCCAGTGGGCAGTGTAAGCTGAGTATTATTCGGTTGAAAAGCCGGGCATGATCCTCCGGCATTAATCAGACCGCTCTCTTCGGATTGTGTGACAAGCGCATGCAGGTATTACAGGTCATTTTAAGCGGCGTATCTCAGGGGTGTATTTATGGCCTGATCGCGCTCGGCTTCGTGCTGATTTACAAAGCGACTGAAACGGT
>JBJTXC010000224.1:0-4362 GCA_046082065.1 Burkholderiaceae bacterium | reverse complement strand
GTCGACTGCTTTGGGTATTAATGTGCGCCGTATCTCGCTTTTAACCTTTGTAGTGAGCGCTATTTTGGGTGCATTGGCTGGTGCGCTGGCGTCACCGACGGTGTCTTGGGTGCCGGGTATCGGTGGCGAGATGATCGTGCTGTCGTTTGCGGTGGTGGCGACTGCAGGCCTGGGTCAAATCGAGGGCGCATTGGTGGCCGCGTTGTTGATTGGCTTAGCGCGTTCATTCACGGTGTATCTGCTACCAGAGATCGAGGTGTTGGTACCTTTCCTGATCATGGTGCTGGTGTTGCTGTTTCGTCCGCAGGGTTTATTCTCGGTGGCGCAGGCGAGGCGAGTGTGATGTTGCGCCCAAGGCTATTGATCATCGTGTTGGTGCTGTTGGCACTGACCTTGCCGGTGATGCTACCGTGGCTGAAAACACCGCTTATTTTAGGCACCGCATTCGGTATTGCTGCGCTCGGTATTTCGATTTTGATTGTGTCTGGCCAAATTTCATTTGGCCATGCGATGTTCATGTGCTCGGGTGGTTATGCCGTAGCGTTCGCTGCGCGCCAATGGCCGCAACTCGATAGCGCGTTGCTGTTGGCTATCGGTGCCGGTACCGGCTTGGTGCTGGGTGTGGTGGTGGGCTCGTTTGTCGTGCGCTACCGCGCCATATTTTTCGGCATGCTGAACCTGGCGCTATCGATGGTGCTGTATGCAGTGCTCGGTAAATTCTTCCATATCACTGGTGGTACCGATGGCTTGCGCCTTGAGCGCGCGCCGTTTTTCGGGATGGCACTCGATCGCGATAGTTTCGAGAGCGAGCTGCTGCTGTTGAGTGTGCTGCTCGCACTCATCACCGGTTGGCTGGTCAGACGCTATCAGCGGTCTGTCGCTGGTCAGGCACTGGCAGCCATCAAAACCAATGAGACACGGCTTGAGTATGTCGGCATCTCGGCCTACAAGACGCTATGGATAGGCTATATTTTTTCAGCCACTCTGTGCGGTTTGTCCGGGGCGATTTTCGCGATTGCGCAAGGCTTGGTCACACCCGAGATGGGCTACTGGGTGCGCTCAGGCGAGATTATTTTCGTAGCGATTTTAGGTGGGGTGGGGCATCCGCTCGGCGCATTCATTGGTGCAGGTATTTTCGAATTTGTGAAGCTGTTCGCTGCGGCCTACCTGACCGGGGCATGGCAATTGGTCCTGGGCTGTGTACTGATTGCGATTGTGTTTCTTGCGCCGCGCGGTGTATCTGCTTGGCTTGAGTCTTCATCTTCAAAAGCGCGAGCGCAGTCATGAGCGACGTGCTGCTACAGACCAAAGACTTGCAACTCGCATTTGGCGCAGTGGTAGTCGCCGACCATATCAATTTTTCTTTGCAAGCGGGTGAGCGGCTCGCCGTGATCGGACAAAACGGCGCAGGTAAAACCACCTTCATCAATATTTGCACTGGCCTGATACAACCGCAAGCGGGTCAGGTTTTTTTTGAAGGCCATGAAGTAACCGGTCTCACCCCACGCGCCATCGCATTACGCGGCATGGTGCGGTCGTTTCAGCTGCCGCAGTTATTCAACGAGCATTCGGTAAGGGACTGTGTTCGCATTGCTGCTGCGGGTCGGCGTAATCGATTACGCGTCTGGACTGCGCTGCAAGACGCGGTCGATGCCGACGAAGTTGATCATGTGCTTGATATGGTTGGTTTGATTCAACGTGCAGATGAGATCGCCAGTGCTTTGCCGGAAGGTCAGCGCAAGTTGCTGGATATTGCAATGGCACTGGTCATGCGCCCGCGTTTACTGATTCTTGACGAGCCCACCTCGGGGGTGTCCAGCGAAGAAAAACATGGATTGATGGCGACCATCATGAGCGCGCTCGACGAACAGCAGGTGAGTGCGATATTTGTCGAGCATGATGTTGATATCGTGGCTGAGTACTCAACCCGGGTGGCGGCGTGGATCGCTGGACGTATTGCTGCAGACGGCCCGCCGCATCAGGTGTTGGCCGAGCCTGAAATCCGCGCCAATGTGATCGGTGAGTAGCATGCTGAAACTGCACAAGGCCAGTACACGCATCGCAGGTATCACGGTACTGCGCGAAATTGATCTCGCGTTGCCACCGGGGCAGCTGGTTGCGGTGGTCGGTCGCAATGGTGCCGGCAAAACCACTTTGCTGCGCGTGATGATGGGCTTGCTACCTCTGTCTGCTGGTCGAATTACGCTCGATGGTATTGATCTGGGTGGTGCGCCCAGTCATGGCCGCACTGCACTGGGCTTGGGCTATGCGCCGGAAGATCGCCTGATCTATCCCACCTTCACCGTCGAAGAAAATTTGCGCTTGCCGTGTGAGGTCCTTGGTTTATCGACGCCTCAAATCGCACAGCGTCTGGAGCGTGTGCTGGATGTGGTGCCGCAACTGGCACCGATGCTGGCGCGCTCGGGTGCAGCCTTGTCTGGCGGCCAGGGCAAAATGGCGGCACTGGGTCGCGCGTTGATGGTGGGTACGCGTTATGTATTGCTCGATGAACCGTTTCAGGGGTTGGCGCCGGTGCTGGCCAATCAGTACGCAGAATCCTTGCAGCGATTGCACCAGAGTGATCCAACGCTCTGCATCATCGTGACTGAATCAAACCGCAGTCTGTTGCGTGATTTACCTGATACCACGCTGACACTGGAGCGCGGCGAGTTGCAGGTGTCGACGACGACGACTGAATAAGTATTCACTTGATCAACATAAATACTTGGAGCGCACTATGCCAAGCTTACTGATTCACGGCGAATGGGTATCTGCCAGCGGCGGACAAACCATCGATGTGATTAATCCGTGTGACGCAAAGTCTTACGCAACCATTGATCGTGGGACAGCAGCTGATATTGATCGCGCGGTGAAGTCTGCACGCGCCGCGATGGACGGTGCCTGGGGTAATTTGACTGCCACCGAACGCGGCCGGATTCTGACCAAGGCAGGTCATTTGGTGTTGCAACATGCCGAAGAAATTGCGCAGATCGAATTGCGCGATACCGGCAAGCCTTTATCGGTCGCGCGTGCTGATGTGGTGGCCGTAGCGCGTTATTTCGAATTCTTTGGCGGCGCTGCCGACAAATTGCACGGCAAGCAGATACCGTATCTGAATGGCTATAACGTGCAGTTGGTACATGAGCCGCATGGTGTCGCAGCCATCATCATTCCCTGGAATTATCCGGCGCAGATGTTTGGTCGTACGGTGGCACCTGCGCTCGCTGCGGGCAATGCGGTGGTGCTGAAGCCATCCGAAGATGCGTGCATGTCTGGTTTGAGGTTGGCTGCGCTGCTGATGGAGGCAGGCTTGCCACCGGGTGCCTTGAATCTGGTAACGGGCTATGGGCATGAGGCAGGCGCTGCGCTGACAGCGCACCCAGATATTAATTTCGCCAGCTTTACCGGTTCACCCGAGGTGGGTGCGCTGGTGCAGCAGTCGACTGCAGCGAATGCAGTGCCTTGTACGCTGGAGCTCGGCGGTAAATCGCCGCAGATCGTGTTTGAAGATGCCGATCTGGACAAGGCCTTACCCATCATCGTCAAAGCTATTACACAAAACGCTGGTCAGACGTGTTCAGCGGGCAGCCGATTATTAATACAAGAGAGTATTTACGACCGCTTTGTGTTGCGCGTGGCAGATGCATTCCGACAAGTCAAAGTCGGTACGCCAGAGATGGATCTTGATTGCGGTCCGATCGTCAATCGCAAGCAGTATGAACGCGTGCGTGGCTTTATTGACGATGCCGTAAAAACCGGCGTGCCGTTGCTGGCAGAAGGTAGCATCGCCCATGGTTGTTCGAAAGATGGCTATTTTGTTGCGCCCGCATTATTCGGTGCAGTACCACGCGATCACCGCTTGGCGTGCAAAGAAGTGTTTGGCCCTGTGCTATCGGCGATGTCGTTCAAGGATGAAGCAGACGCAGTGCAATTGGCCAACGCAACTGAATACGGTTTGGTCGCGGGTATCTGGACCGAAAATGGCGGAAGACAAGCCCGGGTCGCGAAGCGTATCCAAAGCGGTCAGGTGTTCATCAACTGCTACGGCGCGGGTGGCGGCGTGGAGTTACCGTTCGGCGGGATGAAGCGTAGTGGTCATGGGCGCGAGAAAGGGTTTATCGCGCTTGAAGAGTTTAGTACGACGAAAACGGTTGTCTTGCACCACGGTTAGACGGCCCGCCTGACCACTCAACGAATGCGCGGAGCGTCGTGACGGGTTGCGTTGTGTGGTGGCGTTATGAAAAAAGTAAATTGATTTTTTGGGGGACACCATGGGACAACTTGCAGGAAAATCGCCATCATCACGGGTGCGGGTAGCGGATTTGGTACCGGCATGGCTGAGGCTTATGTGCGCGAAGGTGC
>JBJTXC010000223.1:0-2572 GCA_046082065.1 Burkholderiaceae bacterium | reverse complement strand
AATATCGCGTATCAATCGCTTGCATTCATCAATGGCATGCGGGCTACCTGCCAGCAAATGATGCGTCATGTGTGACACCGCTTCATCCAGCGCATCTGCAGCCACGACTTGATGCACATATCCCAGGCGATAGGCTTCTTGCGCATCAAAGCGCTCTGCGGTCAGGAAGTAGCGATGGGCTGCGCGCTCACCCATCGCACGGATCACGTAGGGGCCAATGGTAGCGGGAATCAAACCCAGTCGCACTTCAGTCAAACAAAACGTGACCGGTTCAGCAGCGATGGCAATGTCGCATGCGGCGACCAAGCCGTTACCGCCTGCGTAGCAATCGCCTTGTACCCGCGCGATGGTTGCTTTACTTGACTGGTAGATTACATGAAGCATATCTGCCAGCGCGCGTGCATCGGCGCGGTTTTCTTCCTCGGTGTAGCCAGCCACCCGCTTCATCCAATGGAGATCAGCCCCGGCACTGAACGCGCTACCGCGGGCCGCCAACACAATCACGCGTACAGATGGGTCTTTTTCGAGTATCCGAAAAGCTTGGGTCAATTCGGCGATGCTGTGCTCATCAAACGCATTACGTACATCAGGGCGATTGAGCCAGAGAGTTGCAACATGCTGTTGCTGCTCTAACTCGAGCGACGTGAAATTCATGCGCGGGTCCTGATCACGATCTTGCCAGTTACTTTACGCGAGGCCATGTCGTTCAGCGCTTGCGGCACATCAGCCAGTGGATAGGTCGCCGATACGTGCGGACGCACCCTGCCCTCAAAATGCCACTGAATCAATTCGCGCATGGCAGCTGCATTGGCTTCGGGCTCGCGTCGCACAAAGTCACCCCAGAATACACCGACCGCTGACGCGCCTTTGAGCAGCGGAAGATTCAAGGGTAGTTTGGGTATCTCACCGTTGGCAAAGCCAATCACCAAATAACGCCCGCGCCAGCCGATGGAACGAAACGCTGCTTCGGTGTAATCGCCACCCACCGGATCGTAGATCACGTCCGGACCGTGCCCACCGGTCGTGCGCTTGATACCAGCGCGAAGATCTTCGCTGCTGTAATTGATGACCTCATCAGCGCCGTGCGCCCGACAAATGGCGAGCTTTTCATCGGTCGAGGCCGCTGCGATCACTTTCGCACCGATCGCCTTGCCGATTTCGACGGCGGCCAAACCCACCCCACCCGCAGCACCTAATACCAGCAGCGTTTCACCAGATTTGAGCTGCGCACGATCAACCAAGGCGTGATACGAGGTGCCATAGGTCAGCGTGAGCGCGGCCGCACCGTCGAAGTCCATGATGTCATTCATCTTGAACAAGGCATTGGCAGGCACAGCGAGTTGCTCGGCAAATGCACCTTGCGGCACAAATCCGAATACCCGATCACCCAGCTTGAAATCTTCAACACCTTCACCGACTGCGCGCACCAAGCCAGCTAATTCATTCCCTGGGGTGAACGGCAGCTCGGGACGAAACTGGTACTTGTTTTGAATGATCAGCACATCAGGAAAATTCACCCCGGCGGCCATGATATCGACCAGTACCTCGCCCGCTTTGGGTTGCGGCTCGGGCAGTGCCTCAACGCACAGTGAATCTGGCGGGCCCCACGTTTTGCACACGACAGCTCTCATTTGTCTGGCCCTTGCTCTGTTCATGAAAATTTTGGTGCGCGCTTTTCCATGAAGGCTCGAATGCCTTCACGCGCATCATCGGTCACACCGGAAGCCAACATTGACTCGCGCTCCATATCAAAATGCGCGTGCAAGCCATGTTGGTGCGCCGAACTAATCAACTTCTTGATACGTGCCAAGGCTTGCTTCGGGCCCTGTGCCAACTGCTGCGCTAATGCGTGCGCTTTGTGGTGTAGTTCTGGATCGGGATACACCTCATCGACCAGACCAATGGCACGGCACTCGGCGGCATTGAACGGGCGGTTGGTGAGAAACACTTCCATGGCTTTGCCAACACCCGCACGACGCGTGACAAACCACGAGCCACCAACGTCCGGGGTCAAGCCGATCGCCGAGTAACCGCCGCGTAGTTTCATTGACTCAGCAGCGAGCACGATGTCGCCGCACAGCGCAAAACCTATCCCGCCACCGCCCACGGCCCCGTTAATGGCGCACACGATCGGCATCGGCAGCAGGGTAAGCAGCTTCATCCCTTCGAGTACCGGGTCGAGCAACTCTTCGAGCACTGCAGTGAGTTCACGCGAGGTATCAGCGAATGCGTTGATATCGCCACCCGCACAAAATTGCTTACCTTCGCCAGTGATCAGTACCGCACGCACCGACGCGTCGGACGCGATGTTCTGTACCGCCGAGGCGAACGCGCGCGCCATGGCCAGATCCAGGACGTTGGCGCGTTCGGGCGCGCTGAACGTCAGCGTGGCAAGCCCGTGCTCGATATGGAGTTTGAGAGGGGAAGTCATCGGATGGGCTCCGTGTGCTTGCTGTTATGGGCGGAATAACCGTGGAGCTCTGGATTTTAACAAAGCGGGGCGCGCGCGCAGTCTAGGCCACCGCCTTGCTAGGAACAACGAATAGCGGGCTTCACGCAGCCACAGGTTGAG
>JBJTXC010000222.1:0-4345 GCA_046082065.1 Burkholderiaceae bacterium | reverse complement strand
GTCAGTACAGCGTCGCGCGTGATGCCATCGAGGCAGCTGGCAAGATCGGGTGTATAGATTTTGCCGTTACGAATCAGGAATACGTTTTCACCGGCACCTTCGGACACATAGCCATCGGTGTCGAGTAACAGCGCTTCATCGTAACCTTCGGCAGTGACTTCCTGATTGGCGAGAATGGAGTTGATGTAGTAGCCGCTGGCTTTCGCGCGCACCATTGAGACATTGACGTGGTGACGGGTAAATGAGGAAGTTTTTACGCGGATGCCACGCTTCAAGCCTTCTTCACCCAGGTACGCACCCCATGGCCACGCTGCAATACCCACATGGATGGTGTTGCCGCGTGCCGATACGCCCATTTTTTCCGAGCCGATCCAAACCAACGGGCGCAGGTAGCAAGACTCCAGCTGGTTGGCACGCACAACTTCTTTCTGCGCCTCGATCAGCGTGTCAAAGTCGAAGGGAATCGACATCTGGAAAATCTTGGCTGAGTTATACAAGCGCTGCGTGTGTTCACGCAGGCGGAAAATCGCTGTGCCGGCAACCGTCTTGTAAGCGCGCACGCCCTCGAAAACCGCCATGCCGTAGTGAAGGCTATGCGTGAGCATGTGCAGGTTGGCGTCACGCCAGTCGACGAGTTTGCCGTCCTTCCAGATCTTGCCGTCGCGGTCGGCCATGGACATGGGTAGTCTCCGATGAATTCATCAATGCAAAGCCGAGATTCTAGCGGATTCATTCATGCCGGCGGCGTGCTCGTTAGAATAGCGCTCTATTCAAAGCCCACCTTGCTGATCAAGTTGATCGCTGCACCTACTTTGCGATGACATCCCCGCCGACCGAGCAAACCTATTCAGCCGAGCGCGAGCGTGCCGCATTTTTTGATGCCATACGTACCAGTACACAAACCATGCCGGGCTTGTTCGCCTGGGGGGTGGTGACTGGTGCGGCGATGATGCAATCCGGCTTGTCGCTTTGGCAGTCCTTGCTCATGACCCTGATTGTCTACGCGGGTTCAGCGCAATTGGCGGCTTTACCTCTGCTGGCCGCTGGTGCGCCGATTTGGGTGATTGCTTTTACTGCACTGATGGTGAATCTGCGATTTGTCATTTTCAGTGCAGTGATTGGTCCACATTTTCAGCATCTGAATTGGCGCAAGCGGCTCTGGTACGGCTATAACACCGTCGATCTGGTGATGGGCTTTTTTCCGCAGCGTTTTCCTGCGCATACCTTGGGTAAACCGGCCGGAAAACAAGGCTACTTCACTGGTCTGGCGCTATCCACCTGGCTGGCATGGCAGCTGGGTTCAATCACCGGCATGGTGTTGGCGCAGCAGATTCCTGCGAGCTGGGGTGTCGGATTTGCGGGTTCGCTTGCGCTGTTGGCGATCGCCATTCCGCTGGTAAAAAATCGCCCGACGCTGGTCGGTGTGGCGGTGGCTTGTACGGTTGCGGTCGCGACGGTCCATTGGCCGTACCGTCTGGGATTGGTGAGCGCGATGTTGCTGGGCATCGCAACCGCCGTGGTGACTGAGCAGCGCATGGCCAAGCGCTCGGAGACGTCATGAATTTGTCGCTGGTTGAGTATCTGTGGTTGCTGGTACTGATGACTGCGGGCACGCTGCTGACGCGTAGTTTGTTTTTCATGGTCGGTGGTTCGCGTCGTATGCCTGACTGGCTGCAGCGGTCGCTATCGCATGTGCCGGCCATTGCGCTGGCAGCCATCATCGCGCCCGATCTGCTCATGGTGCAGGGCGCGTTGATCGAACCGTGGCTGAATATCAAGCTGATCTCGGCACTGGTGGCCACGATTTTTTTCCTGACCACGCGTCACATGCTGGGTACCTTGGTAGTCGGCATGCTGTGTTTCACTGCGCTTCGAGTTTGGCTCTGAGCAGGGCGCTCATAGCCATCTGACAACGGCTTTCGGCACGCCTTGCTGCGGTAAAATGGCGGGCTTTCCACCTGTCGACCGATCCCGCCCGCCATGCAGTTCAAGCGCCTGACCGACCTCATTCAGCATGACCAGCTGCGCGGCAAGCGCGTTTTCATTCGCGCCGATTTCAATGTGCCACAAGACGACTCGGGCCATATCACCGAAGAGACGCGTATTCGCGCCTCGGTGCCTGCAATCCAAGCGGCGATCGGAGCAGGTGCGGCGGTGATGGTGACTTCCCATCTGGGTCGGCCCACCGAGGGCGAGTTCAAGCCCGAAGATTCATTGGCACCAATCGCCAAGCGTTTATCCGAATTACTGGGCAGACCCGTACCGCTGCAGGCCAATTGGGTGGATGGCGTTGAGGTCAAGCCGGGCGAGGTGGTATTGCTGGAGAACTGTCGCGTCAATAAAGGCGAGAAGAAAAACAGCGACGATCTCGCCAAAAAAATCGCAGCACTGTGCGATGTCTACGTCAATGATGCATTTGGCACCGCGCACCGTGCTGAAGCAACCACGCATGGTGTTGCGAAATTCGCCCCCGTCGCCTGCGCGGGCCCATTGCTGGCTGCAGAACTTGATGCACTCGGCAAGGCACTCGGCCATCCTGCGCATCCGTTGGTAGCGATCGTGGCGGGTTCGAAAGTGTCCACCAAGCTGACGATCCTGAAATCGCTGGCCGAGAAAGTCGATCGATTGATTGTCGGTGGTGGTATCGCCAACACCTTCATGCTGGCCGCCGGTCTGCCCATAGGAAAATCCCTCGCCGAGGCAGAGCTGGTTGACGAAGCCAAAGCCATCATCGCCTTGATGCAGCAACGTGGTGCCAATGTGCCGATTCCGACTGACGTGGTCTGCGCCAAAGCATTTGCTGCAGATGCAGAAGCGGTAGTGAAGTCTGCGAAAGATGTAGCGCCCGACGAGATGATTCTCGATATTGGCCCGGAGACAGCGCGCGTGCTGGCAACTCAGTTACTCGACGCCGGCACCATCGTGTGGAATGGTCCGGTGGGCGTATTCGAGTTTGATCAATTCGGTAACGGTACCCGCACCTTGGCGATGGCGATTGCTGACTCGCATGCTTTTTCGATTGCGGGTGGTGGCGATACCTTGGCCGCGATTGCAAAGTACGGCATCACTGACAAAGTCGGTTACATCTCGACCGGTGGTGGTGCTTTTTTAGAGTTTCTCGAAGGCCGCGTGCTACCTGCGGTGGAGATACTCGAGCAGCGTGCCGACCACTGACACCCAGCTTCATCACAGGAACCGCTCAATGAAACAGCGCGCCACCAAGATTGTTGCCACCGTTGGGCCGGCTTCAAACACGCTCGACATTCTGGAGCGCATGATCGCCGCGGGTGTTGATGTCGTGCGCTTGAATTTTTCACATGGCAAAGCAGAAGATCATGTTCAGCGCGCGCAAATGGTACGCGATGCCGCGGCTACGTGTGGACGCGAAATTGCCATCATGGCGGATTTGCAGGGCCCGAAGATTCGTATTGGCAAATTCAAAGACAGCAAAATCCAACTCGCCAAAGGTGATCAATTCATCCTTGACGCAGAGTGCGAGCTGGGGGACCAAGAGCGCGTTGGTCTGGACTACAAAGAACTGCCCAAAGATCTTGGCGCAGGCGATGTGCTGCTGCTCAATGATGGCTTGATCGTGTTGAATGTCGAGCGTATTGCGGGTCATCAGATTTTCACGACTGTAAAAATTGGCGGTGAGCTCTCCAACAACAAAGGCATCAACAAGCAAGGCGGTGGTTTATCCGCGCCGGCGTTGACGGCCAAGGACATGGATGACATCAAGACCGCCATGCGCTTGGGTGCAGATTACGTTGCGGTGTCATTCCCGAAAAATGCAACCGATATGGCGATGGCGCGCCAGCTTGCCACCATTGCCAGCGAGCCCTATGGTCATCGTGCGCGCATGATTGCCAAGATCGAGCGCGCTGAAGCGATTCCGAATTTGCAGGAAATTCTCGATGCGTCAGACGGCATCATGGTGGCGCGCGGTGATCTTGCAGTTGAGGTGGGCAATGCGGCGGTACCCGCTTTGCAGAAACGCATGATTCGCATGGCACGCGCATCCAACAAGTTGGTGATTACCGCAACGCAGATGATGGAATCCATGATCCTGAATGCGGTGCCTACGCGAGCCGAAGTATCAGACGTTGCCAACGCGGTACTTGACGGTACCGATGCAGTGATGGCTTCCGCAGAAACTGCCGCTGGCAAGTACCCGGTTGAGACTGTAGAGACCATGGCGGCTGTCTGTGTCGAAGCAGAGAAATCGGAGCACAGCTCGCTCGACACCGACTTCATGAACGTGATGTTTACTCGGATTGATCAGTCGATCGCCTATGGTGCACTGTTCACCGCGCATCACCTGCGTGTGCGCGCGATTGTTGCATTC
>JBJTXC010000221.1:0-4964 GCA_046082065.1 Burkholderiaceae bacterium | reverse complement strand
AGTCACCAACCCGCGCTTCTGCGCAGCCTTCGTAGGTCAGTTGGTCAACTTGATGGGTCCGGATCGTGTGGTGTGGGGTACCGACTCGGTCTGGTACGGCTCGCCACAGTGGCAGATCGAAGCGATGCGTCGCCTCGAGATTCCGGATGACATCATGAAGAGCCAGGGCTGGAAGATCAAACTTGGCGAGGGTCGCGGCACGGTTAAGAATAAGATCTTTGGGCTCAACTCGGCCAAGGTGTACCGTCTTGATGCACAGAAGATGGCAGCCGACGCGATGACTACCCCGTTTGACAACGATATGATCGCAAAGATGAAGGAAGAGTACCTGGCAATGGGCGGCTCACGTAGCAACGCTGCGTATGGCTACATCGCCAAAGAAGGTCGAGAGTTTGAGATCGGCTAAAGCAGTAAGGTGACCATGTGCCGGCTCGCCGGTACATGGTCGCATGCTGCGTTATCGATCGAGAACGGGAGGAAAGAACAATGAAATCTATAAGAAGTAGGATAGTGTTGGGGCTGATGCTGCTGTCAGTCGGGGGTATCGCAGTGGCTGATCACCACGGCGAGAAAAAAACTCGTGTTGGCACGTGCGAAGACGCAAAAAAGCAGCAGGCGTATTTTTGCGATAAGACTAATTCTGCAAATGACTCAATGGTCGCGATCGGGACAGCTTGTCGAAATGCGAAGCTGAACGTCAAAGAAGCCTGTGAAGGCGTAGTAGACAAAGACGAGGCTTACAAATCATGCAAGATGGAACAGAAGTGCTAATGATGATCTCCGAAGGGTGAGCGGGTTTGCGCACCAGATTAATTTTCTCTGTTACTGGTTAATCTCCCTGTGGACCTGAATCATTAACCGGCAGCGCTCGCTGCCGGTTTTTTTATGTCGATGTTCTGGTAAGCTGACTGTGATGACAAAAATAAGCTAGAAAATAATCCATCCCTGACCGTCAAGTAAATCCCACGTCGAGCCATGAGTAATCGCACTGAACTTACTGCAGTCGCACATCACCCATCCTTGCGCCACCGCCCGGCATTATGGGCATTATCTTTAGCCAGCTTTTGTGCACTGCTGGCGCTGCTGCTGCCCGCAGTGTCGCAATCGCAGGTAACGCGCTCAACGCCCAAGCCCGTACCACCGAATGAGGCCTACATGCAGCCGGTGCCAGGCCTGTCGCACGGCGAGCTGCGTAAATTTCGTGATGGCGAAAAACAATTCAAAGCGCCCTGGGTGGTTTTTCCACTGCTCGGCGGCGAGTGGGGTCTGGGCCCGACTTTCCTGGCAAATTCTTGCGTTGGTTGTCACGTGCAGGGGGGACGCGGCCGAACCTTTGATGAACCCGGCGCAATCGCATTCCAGCAGTTATTGAGACTATCGCTACCCGGTGAAGGTCCGGATGGTGGGCCGCTGCCTCACCCGAATTATGGCGATCAGCTGCAAGTGTTCGGTGTGAATGTGGGTTTGAAAGAAAACCTGAAACCCGGTGAAGCCGAGCTGTATATCGACTGGGTTCCGTTACCAGTGACGCTGGCAGACGGTACGGTGGTGGAATTAAGAAAACCATCGATACGACTTGAGAAGCCGAATTTCGGACCAATCGACTCCACCGTCATGACCTCGCTGCGTAATACCCAAGTGGTATTTGGCGCGGGCTATCTGGAAGCGGTGACGGAGGAAGATATTCTGGCACTCGCCAAAATGCAGCAGTCGCTCGGCTTAAATGGTCGACCCAACTATGTGCGCGATGACATCAATAAGCGTACCGCGCTCGGGCGCTTTGGCTGGAAAGCGAATCAGCCCAACGTCAAACAACAAATAGCCGCCGCGTTTCATGGCGACATGGGCGTGACTTCTTCGCTCTATATCGAAGAAAACTGTCCACCCGTACAAACGCTGTGCCGTGCTATGCCCCCGGGTAACAAGCCCGAGCTACTCGATTATTCATGGGATCAGCTGCATTTCTGGCAGTTGGCACTCGACGCTCCTGCACCACGCAATCAAGATAATCCGCAAGTGATTCGAGGTGGTCAGTTGTTTACTCAGGCTCGCTGCGCGCAATGTCATATCCCCGAACTAAAAACCGGCGAGTTCCCGGCCCTGCCGCAGATCTCCAAAAAAACTTTCCGCGCCTATACCGACCTGCTGCTGCATGACATGGGTGTGGGCCTGGCAGATGGCCGCCCAGATTTCAAAGCGGGCCCGCGCGATTGGCGCACCGCGCCACTGTGGGGGATTGGTTTGTCGGCGCAAGTGAATGGCAGCACCAACTTGCTGCATGATGGCCGCGCTCGCAATGTGCTGGAGGCGATCCTCTGGCACGGCGGTGAGGCGCAGGCGTCACGCGATTTGTTTGCGGGATTTTCCAAGCAAGAGCGTGAAGATTTGATTGCATTCGTCAACTCGTTGTAACAACGACCCATGACGCTCAAATCTCGTCAGAAGGTGATTTATTTTCTGCTGGCGTTTGTGATGTTTTTACTGTTCCGTCATCTGCTTGGCCCAAGACTGGGGCTGGATGGATGGTGGTTGACGATCAGTGCGTATGTGTTTGCATTGATTTTTCCAAGTATTTACTTGTATCGCTTATGGGCTGCGCCCGCACAAACCACCAATACGGAGGAGACACACCCATTAAAAAATTATTAATGGGGTTGATGCTGGTCTCCAGTATGGCGCAGGCCGAATGGGTTCTATACGGCGATAACGGCAAGGCCGAGTTTTATTACGACGACAAAACCATCAATACCAGCGGCAGTACAGTCTCGGTGTGGGAGATGTTGAGCTACAGCTTTCCGCTGAATGGTGTGCTATCCAATCGCTCGCATAAAGAATACAAATGCGAGGCGCGTGAATTTCGAAATCTTTCGGGTGAGTTTTTTTCCGAGCCCTACCTGAAGGGCAATAAGGTCAGCAGCAACGATAGCGAAGATGGTTGGCGCCCGGTCGTCGATGGTACCCGTAATAGCGAGTTGCTGGATATTGTTTGCGGCAAACGGAGTTAGATTTGATTGATCTGGGCTTGACCAAGCTTGCATTAATTGGCGCCGTTGCACTGGTCGTGATCGGCCCGGAGCGTTTACCTGCGGTTGCGCGTGTCACAGGCAAGCTGTACGGTAAATTACAAGGCTACCTCTCGGTGCTCAAAACCGAGGTCAATCAGCAAATGCTCGCAGAAAAACTCAAGGAGCAAATGCAGCAGCAGGCTAAGGATGTTGCTGATGCCGCCAAGCTGGATGAGGTTGATGATTCAGTCGACGCGATACGCTCGGTAGCTGACGATATCGCTGAGGCAGAACGTGATTACAGCCGTGAAATCGCTTCAGCTAACCGATCATTTGGTTATGTGCGCGACCCGGATGCGCCACTCTCCGTCGAATCACTGCGCGACAAGCAACGCAGCTTCCAACAAAAAAAACGACGCAGTACGGCTGGCCCACCGGTCTGGTTTCAACGTAACCAGCACCGGCGGGCACGATTAATCTCGACGGCAGCTCGTCAGGCGCGGCTGCATACCACCCATCTTTCTCACGCAAGCAAAGGTTGAAACATGAAGCGGCTTCATCAACTTAGTATTGGCATCGTATTTTCTTTATTCGCGGTATGTGCCAACGCGCAGTCGGTTGACTTTATCGAACCACGCGATGGCGACACATTACCGACCACCTTCACGCATAAATTCAAAGTGGAAGGCATGCCACTCGCGCCTTCCAGCGATAAGCGCCAAGGTGTTGGGCATTTTCATGTGCTGATCGACGCACGCGATATCGAGCCGGGCTATGTCATTCCGAATGACAACCAGCATAAACATTTCGACAAAGGCCAGACCGAGAGCCTGATGTTCCTTCAACCCGGCAAGTACAAACTCACCCTACAATTTGGCGACAGTGCCCATCGCTCGTATGGTGAGAAACTGCGCAAGACCATCAACATCACGGTTGCCGGAGAAAAGTAAACGTATTGAATGAGCACGCTGAGCTACCAGGAAGATCAGGCATTCAAGCTGGCGCTCAGCGACGGCGAGCGCACGGTACGCATATGGCAGGCCGGTACGACCGACATGCTGCTGCTCGGCATTCACGGCGGCATGTCGCACTCGGGTGACTACGAAACGGTTGGGTGTTATTTCAGAGAACACGGTGTAACCACCATCAGCTTTGATCTCTGCGGGCACGGCAGCAACAAGCTGATTGATATTCCCCGCTTTGATGTATTCATCGAGGATGTCGTGCGAATGCTGGATTGGGTGCGCGCCAGGTATCCGCAAACACCGCTGTTTATCGTGGGGCATTCGATGGGTGCGTTGATTGCATCGCACCTGGTATTGTCGAATCGACTGACGCCCTATTCCGTATCGGGCATCGTGCTGTCGTCACCCTATTACGCGAATGCGATTCCAGTGCCACCCTGGATGATTCCGCTTTCGCGCTGGTTAGCCAAGTTGTTTCCGACCGCAAAAGTACCGATGGAGGATCTGACTCGTTGGCTGACTCACGATCGTGAAATCACCGAGCGTCATATTGCCGATACGCTGTTGCAGCGTCGCGGCAGTGATGCCAGCATGCGCTTCGGGCGTGGCCTGCTGGATGCACAAGCAGCCCTGAATAACGACTTGAGTCAATGGAACCTGCCGGTGTTTGCCGTGGTGGCAGGTGACGACAGATTGGCGAATGCGGCTGTTGGTATGCAACTGCTGCGTACTATTCCGGCAGCATTACTTGAGCTGCATCGGTACGAGCAGAACTATCACGAAAATTTCAATGAGTTGAATCGCCACGAGATCTTTGCGGCGATGTTGCAGTGGATGCGCTCAATTCAACGTAGGTAGAACCTTGCTCGTTAGGCCGACGCATCGAGCTAACGAGGAACACTCAGCGCGGGGTCTATCGACGCTTCGAGTCGCCTGACTGCGGTGATGGCAGCGCTTAGCGCGCAGTTCGGCGAGTGCGCGTGCTTGGCTTGAT